>DIYR01000202.1 GCA_002429085.1 Flavobacteriales bacterium UBA6049 | reverse complement strand
CTTGGGATAATGCTAAAAAGTCATTCGAAGCGGGTGTTGAAATCGATGGTAAATTGACTTATAAAGGTTCTGATGCTCACAAAGCAGCAGTAACTGGTGATACTGTAGGTGATCCGTTTAAAGATACTTCTGGTCCTTCTATGAACATCTTAATTAAATTAACATGTTTAGTTGGATTAGTAATAGCACCGATACTAGGTGAAATCAGCGGTAAAGGACATCATGCTGATACTAATCAAGATGATAGCAAGAAGATTGAATTAGCCGAGAAAACTACAGCAACAGAAGAGTAAGCTGATAATTCAATATTGATACAAAAAGGCCTAGACACTTTGTCTGGGCTTTTTTATATCCAAACACAAGGTCCGAAAAATCATGAGTAGTTCCTGAAATACATCTCAGGACGATTAGCAGTTGGTAGCAGGGGACATTTGACCTCAGAAATCAACGCATAAAACTCATGAAACGTACTTATCAAACTCTATTTGATGTATCCACATTACTTACCCTTATTCTGCTAGGTATTGCCACCACAAAAGGTCAATCAATAAACGAAGAGATATCATACACCTCTGTATTTAAAGGATTGATATTAGATGCTGATAGCAAACAGCCACTTCCAGGAGCAACTGTTTTCATTACTAATTCAGACCCAATTATTGGAACCGTAACTGATATTAACGGCAATTATCGTTTAGAGAATATACCTGTTGGACGTCATTCTATTACCATTTCATTTATCGGATACGAAACTCAGGTTTACCCCAATGCTATTGCTTACTCAGGTAGAGAATCAATGTTCAATTTTTCATTGAATGAACTTAGTATGGGATTAAATGAAGTTGTCGTAACAGCTTCTGGTGACAATGGAAAACCCATGAACGATATGGCATTAATCAGTGCCAGATCGGTTACAACAGAAGAAATGAATCGTCTTTCAGCTAGTTTCAATGATCCTGCTCGTGTAACGTCCAATTTCGCAGGAGTTACTAACTCGCAAAATGGAGGTAACGATATTATTGTACGGGGTAACTCTCCAAAGTACATGCAATGGCGATTAGAAGGAATGCCTATTACTAACCCGAATCATTTTGCAGATCAAAGTGCAGCTATGGGTTCTACCAGTGCTTTAAACGCTAATTTATTAAGCACCTCTGACTTTTATACGGGTGCATTTCCTGCCGAATTTGGGAATACAATTTCCGGAATTTATGACATCAAACTTCGAAATGGTAATAGTGATAAACTAGAGGGAATTGCTGGAATTGGACTAATTGGTACTGATTTAACCCTTGAAGGCCCTCTTAAAAAAGGATACAAAGGATCATTTCTGGTTAACTACAGATATTCGACATCCTCTATTTTAAGTGAAGCGGGTTTGCTAGATATTGAAGGAGATCCTGTGTTTCAGGATGCGGCCTTCAAACTTTATTTACCCACTAAAAAGTTCGGTACGTTTTCTTGGTTTGGTTTAGGTGGACGTAGCACATTTCATTTGAAAGATGCTACTAATGTTAGTTGGAGTATGCCCACTGATGACAACATGAACGGAGAATTCAATGAAGATTACGATAAGGCTACTTACCTATTCAATACTGGTTTAAATCATTTTATTACTGTAGATAACAAAAGCTTTTTAAAAACTGCTTTATCGTTCTCTGCAGAAGGTATTGATGATGACATTCTTCGAAAATTTGAGAATGGCTTTACAACTCCAAGTCTACAAAGTGAATTGTTAAAGTCTACATACCGAGCAGAATCTAAATATCAACGAAAAATAAATGCAAAAAACACATTCCAAACAGGAGCTATCTATACGCTTTTCACAGAATCTTTCACTCAAAAGCAACTGAATTCGGCAGATTCAACTTTAGAAACTCCTCTAAGTTTTGATGAAAAACTGGGCAACTTAAGGTCATTTATTAGTTGGAAACACCAAGTAACTGGAAATATTGATATCGTAGCTGGAATGCACAATACAAACGTATTCTTCAATAATAAATATACTATTGAGCCTAGGCTGAGTGCATCGTGGCAGTTTACTGAAAAAGACAACATTCGTTTTGGGTATGGCTTACATACTGTTATGGAAAATGTACATCATTACTTTGCTGAAATTGAACAATTAGACGACAGTTACAAGCAAACTAATCTTGACCTCAATCTTTTAAAGTCACATCATTTCGTACTTGGATATACTCACCATTTCACACCTCAACTAAGCCTAACTTCAGAAGTCTATTATCAATACTTGTATGATTTACCTGTATCCAATGATCCTAACAGCACCTTTTCTACTATCAACGAATCGAATAACATAGATTATGTTGAATTAGTGAATGAAGGAACTGGAAAGAACTATGGTCTAGAACTAACGCTACAGAAAAGTTTCCACAAAAATTATTACTTCCTGTTCAACACTTCTCTGTACGAATCGAAGTATGAAACCTTAGAAGGAGTTGAGCGTAACACTCGTTTCAATGGCAACTATGTAGTTAATGCTATTGGCGGTAAAGAGTTCACCAACTTAGGAAAGAAGAAGAACAAAACACTTGCATTAAATGCTAAAGTGTTTGTTGGTGGCGGTCAAAAGGTAATTCCATTGCTTCGTGATGCAAATGGTAACTTGGCAGTAGACCCAGAAAATGGTCAATACTGGGATTACGATAAAGCTTATGAGCAATCTTTAGAAGATCTATATGCTGTGACTTTATCTGGTAGTTATAAGATTGAAAAGAAATCTACCACACATGAAATATTCTTCAACCTTGAAAACATCACAGACAACAAAGGAAAATTAACAGAATACTATGATGAAAGTGAGCAAGGAGGCGTTGGTTACACTACTCAGTTCGGCTTATTACCCAACATTATGTATCGCATCTATTTTTAATACGTTTCATGTAAGGTTAGTTGATTATTCCTTCATGAAAAACCCCTTCTATTGAATAGAAGGGGTTTTAATTTTCAACCTCGCATGAATATTTCATATTCGATTCTATTTCTTGACCATTTACATCTTTCGCCAATTGTTTCAAGAAAATGTAATTCCCATAAAAATTGGGATTACGCTCATAATTTTCCCAAACAAGATCTAGTGCTTCATTCAATTCTCCTGCCTCTATAGCTGAAAATGCTTTGTACTTATCATGGTGATTCAGCATAAAGTCATATGGAAATATTTCTAAAACTTGTTGATCTATTATGTTTAGCTCTCTAACTGTAGTAACATCTTCTACATAATTGGCATACAAATAATCTGCTCTCCATCTCCCCAAGTGAATCAAGCTAGCAAACACTAATAATGAAAGAGTAAGCCACTTCGCTTGAAGAGGTATTGAACCAGTAACTTGTTTATTTCGGATAGAAAGTAATAGCCATATAGGAATGATCATACTAGCTCGTTCTAAAGGAAATGAAAACAGTAAAACTGGTAAAACTGCCAACCAATACTTAGATGGCTTCAAGTACAGAAGAAGTCCGAAAAAGCAAATCCCACCAATAATCCCCATCTCATAAAGGGCCAACAACAACTCATTATGAGGTCTTCGCACCACCGTTAAACAATCGTAATTAGGAAGAATAATCCATCCTTGAGAAAGAATTTTCCATTGTCCTAAACCATGAGGAAGGAAACTCAGTTCTTTCCAAGTCCAACTCCATATTTTCATCCGCTCATTGCTACTAGACATGTAAAAGAGATTGTACACGGGATCAATTGATTTCCATATATCAGGCATTCCACTAAACCATGCATTATATGACTCGAATGATACATAACTCCAAACTCCTGCTATAGTAAAATACCCAAACACAACAAGTGCCATTACTGCTAGTACCCTCTTTATAGGGTAGTTTTTGACTCCCCAAATCAGTATACCCAAAGCCACTAAAAGTACTGCTGCTCTTGCTTGAAAGAACATAACTAGGATTATGAAAAAGGGAAACCACCAGATCACCCGTTTCCAGCTGTTGGATAAGATGAGCAATATCAAGGCTAGTAAGCTAACATGCTCTAAAGCAATGTTTCTGTGTGCGAAAAAAGGAGCTACATTATAGGTAGATTGATGACTATACCCTTCTGTCAAGTAATTCTGAATCAGTATATATATCAGCACTGCACACATAATGGAGAAAGCTGAAGCTACTGGCTTAAACAATAGACGTCTCGCCTGATCGAGTTCAAAATTTGGTGAAATAGAGAATAATGTAACGATAATTAATACGTGAGATAGTGATGCTAAATCGGTATGGTAATTACTGAGATGTGCAAATATGCTTGTAACAATCAATAGCCCAATCCCTATTAAACATGCTCTCCAATGAAAAGTAGTTTGGAACACTATCAAAAACACTGTTACTAATGATAACGCGACCCACCCTATTGAATAAAATCTATCAAAACTGAACGAATCTGATATCAGAGGAAGTAGAAGACTAAAAAAAAAGAGAGCTTGTAGAGCCCTCTTTTTCATGTATATATTTTCTACAAAACTGATCATTGATCGTAATGTACGTTGTTAAACGTAACTGTCAATTCTCCTGTTCTTGAACCAGTTAAAGTTGATGTAGATGACTGGAAATATTTAGAGAAAGAATACTCATAAGTACCCGAAATTAGTCGGTTTGTTTCGTCCACACTCTGAATATCTAACACACCATACCCCCCAATACTTAAATCTTTTACGTCACCATGGTGAATAAAGCTTGGCGCCATAACAGTTTGAGTACCTGTACTAATGTTAAATGTTCCTAACATGAATGTAGAAGCAAGCGCATCTTTAGCTTGAATGATGTACTCCCCCTCTTTCACTGCCTTTGCATCATATGTATTCCATATCACTTGGTTGTAACTAGAATCTGTTGTTGCTGTTGGAGTCTTTAGAACTACGTTAAAAGCAGTGTTGTAAGGATTAACAGTTTGCCCTCCGTTAGATCCATTATCTTCTGAATCTTCATCTTTTTCACATGCTACAAAAGCCATTGCGAAAATTGTAAGGAACGTAAGTAGTTGTTTTTTCATAGTCTATCGATTAATGGCACGAATCTACTGTTTTAAAACAAGCCATGCAACTCAGTATCAATACGGTGAATAATCATACCGAGGTCTTCTTTGTCTTCTTTAAAGTTATTGTTGTCTACATCAATTACAATGAGCTTTCCTTTATCATATGAGCTAATCCAAGACTCGTAGCGCTCGTTCAACCTCTTTAGGTAATCTAATCTGATAGCCTCTTCATATTCTCTTCCGCGAGATTGAATCTGTTGAACCAATGTTGGCACGCTAGCTTTTAAGTAAACCATTAAATCTGGCGGTTGAATAAAGCCCTCAATCATTGTGAACAACGAGAAATAGTTTTCAAAATCTCTTGTGGTCATTAGTCCCATTGCATGCAAGTTGGGAGCAAAAATGAAAGCATCTTCATAGATGGTTCTATCCTGAATCACTTTCTTGTTACTATTACGAATGTCCATTACTTGCGCAAATCGACTATTCAAAAAGTACACTTGAAGGTTGAAAGACCAACGTTGCATCTCGGTATAAAAATCATTCAAGTATGGGTTTTCATCCACATCTTCAAAGTGTGGTTCCCAATTATAATGTTTAGCTAGAGATTCAGTTAAAGTGGTTTTTCCCGATCCGATATTACCGGCTATTGCAACGTGTAGAGACATATATTCTGTGTTGTCTTTAGTCTAAGTCAAAGAAACCAAAAATAGGAGATTTCAGCGAAGAACTTGTTTAAAAATCTGCAAGCTTTTTGGAGTAATTCGGTAGATGAATTCTCCATGTACAGCGAACGAAACCACATCGTCTTGTGATATAGAAATTGGTTGTTCTGAAAGGGCTACAGGATCAAACAAATACAATTCACTTCCCTTCTGAGCAAAAACAATTCCGTTAGTTACATCTAGATGGTCTATCTCAAGAACAGGGATGCGTTTATAGTAAGTTCCAAATAAGTCAAACACATAGATTCCGTGTTGCTTATCCAGTAAATAAAGCCATTGTTTTCCTTCTATTAACTGAATGGGCTCAATTGGCTCTCCCAATAGCTGCAATAAACTAGCTGTACGACTGGTTTCTTGCAATCGATCATCCAATCGAACCAATGAAAATGACAGTTGATCAAACACCCACAATCCATTGTTATAAGAAGATGAAACTACGCTCGATTGAGCATAACCTAACATATCTAATTGCAATGCTTCCCCTCTTGGAGCTAACTGATTATCGAGAAACACTACCTGAGATAAATCACCGTAAAACACTACAAGTTTTAAGGCATTGCTACAATCTAAGCTACTCACCTCTCCCAACAAGTTCAGGCCATTACGTAGGATTACATCTCCATTTGGTGTGTACTTAACTAACTCGCTTCTAGAAGCTGTGTATAACCCTCCAAGATTGTCTGTTGCTACTTGATCGAATTCACCGTCAATTTCTCTTACCAGCTCATAGGTTTGAGCCATTGTACTAATGGTTGTTCCACTAAACAGAATAAGAAACCAAACTCTCCAAAACTGCATCTAAATACTTTCTATTATTTGATAAGCGTGGGACTTTGTTTTGTCCACCCAATTTCCCACGCTGTTTCATCCATTCATAAAACGTGCCTTTTTCTACAGCATGTATACGAGGAGGCTGTAAAACAAAGTTTTTATATCGTTTAGCTTCATAATCGGAGTTGATTTCTTGAAGAGTGGAATCTAACTCTTGGGTAAACTGTTCTATGTCTGTAGGCTGCTTTTCAAACTCAATGATCCATTCATGCCCACCTTGTTGCCCATTACCCATAAATACTGGCCCAGCTGTATACTCGGCCACTTTCGCATTGGTTTTTAAACAAGCTACTTCTAGGGCTTTTTCTGCATTATCAATGATTACTTCTTCTCCAAATGCATTGATAAAGTGTTTTGTTCTCCCTGTTACTCGAACACGATATGGATGTAGGTTAGTAAACTCAATGGTATCTCCTATTTGATAACGCCATAATCCACCATTTGTAGAAATCACTAGCGCATATTGTTCTCCTAGCTCTACTTCGTGAAGTAACTTAGTCTTAGGGTATTCCTTACCCCACTCACTGCTTGGAATGAACTCATAAAAGATTCCATAATCCAACATAAGTAGCATAGAAGAGTCTTGGTGACCAAAAGTGTCTTGCAAGCCAAAGAAGCCTTCACTTGCATTGTAAGTTTCTAAATAGGTAAAGTTCTCTATTCCTAGTATCTCATCAAACTGTTCTCTGTATGGCGTAAAACTTACTCCTCCGTGAGCGTAAATTTCAAGGTTTGGCCAAACTTCACGAATGGTCGATTTATTTTTAATATCCAAAACACGCTTTAGCAATACCAACGTCCAAGACGGTACTCCAGTGATACTAGTAATATTCTGCTCGGCAGTAATTTCTGCCATTTTAGATAATTTCTCTTCCCATTCTGGCATTAATGCTACCGCAATTTCTGGTGTTCGTTGATACTCTGCCCAGAATGGTAAGTTGCGAATAATGACCGAAGATAAGTCTCCGTAAAAGGAATTATCCATGTACTCGTTGATCGTACTGCTTCCTCCTAGCACTAATCCTTTTCCTGTAAATAAACGTGATTCAGGTTTGTAGTTGTAATAGATAGAAATAAGGTCCTTTCCTCCTTTATAATGACAATCTTCTAAGCTCTCAGTAGTAATTGGAATGAATTTACTCTTATCTGAAGTTGTTCCCGAAGATTTAGCAAACCATTTTGTTTCACCTGGCCAAAGCACATCAGGCTCACCTTTCATTGCTCTATCTATGTGCGATTTTATGCTGTCGTAATCTTGAACGGGTACTCGATTCTTAAAATCATTGACCGATTGGATAGATCCATATCCATGCCCTTCTCCCCAGGAAGTATCTTTTGCTAATGATACTAGTCGTTTAAACCACTCATCTTGTACCTCATGCGGGTACTTCATAAATAGTTCTAACTGATGAAATCGTTTCTTCATCACCCAAGAAACAATAGAATTCCGAATATCAACCATAGCTTAAACTCACTGTGATTTGTATTAAATCAAATGTAGCCAAATTGATTGCTTCAACATGGAATCAAGTAAGTACAAAGCAAGAAAAAGCCTTTTGAAAAAATTCAAAAGGCTTTGTATTATTAAATAATACTCTAACGTATTACATCATTTTAATGACCTTGCTTCTATAGATTTTTTCTGTGGTGGTTTTAACTTCTAAAAAATAAACTCCCTCTGATAGGCTAGAAATGTCAGCAGACCATTGAGAAACTCCAGATAATACTTGTTGCATCACCACACTACCACTATTATTATACAACGTAATCTCTTCGATAATTTGGTCAGAATCGAAAACAATATTCAATTGACCACTCACTGGATTTGGGTAAATACTCAAACCTCTTAAGTCAAGATCTTCAGTTCCTAAACATGTATCAGCTGAAACTACAATTGAATCTTTACCTATACAGCCTTCTGCTGAAGTAACAGTTACACTGTAGACTCCAAACGTTTGAATGGTAATAATTTCGGATGTTTCACCTGTGTTCCAATTATAAGAAGCCCCAAAGTTTCCTGCACTTAGTTGAATTGATGAACCTTCACACATAAAAACGGTATCATTCCAATCAATGAACGGACTTATGTGATCATTATCAATCGCGATTGATTCTGTTCTTTCACAGTTGTTTAAATCTCTGATAGTATACTGATATACCCCTTCGCTTAATTGAGAAAATGTTTCTGTTGGTCCAAATCCATAAAAAGAACTATCCCAATAAATCACGTATGGAGAAGTTCCTCCCATTGCAGTTGCTATCACCTCACCGTTATTTGCGCTATCACATGAAACATTTTGAATTGTAAGAACCGAATAGATTGAATCTGGTTGATTCAAATAAATGGAGTCAGTACTTACACATCCTGAGCTATCTGTAACTGTTATAAAGTAAGTACCAGTGGGCACTTGTTGTAATTGACTCCCAATTTGTCCAGTTGACCATTCGAACTGTTGTTGACCAGTTCCACCTGATACACTTGCATTTATATCTGTACTACCTCCAAAACATTTAATTTCAGGATTTGGCATCAAATCAATCTCTAATGGTGTAGGACTTACAACTAATGAATCCATACACGTATCTAACACAGTTAGATATTGAGAAATACGTGTTATGACGAACAAAGCAGGTGTCTGTAAACTACCTGTTGATATAAACTGTGTTGTATCACCAGTGCTCCAAACATCCGAAACATTTCCGCAATTGCTTGTTATTACAATTGAGTCTATCCCCCAATGATCAAAGGTATTCCCAGTAACCTGTTGTTGACTCCATCTAAATTCAACATTACCTACTGAGGCTGCAGGAGGGATATTAAAGCAGTAATTCGCCCAACCTGTATAGTCCCCAGAACCTGGTGAAGCTGCATTGAAGCTTCCATTATCATCCGGTTGAAAGTAAAAAATAGTGTCCCAAGTGTTTCCATTATTAATGGAATATTGAAAAGCTACGCCTTCATCTGGCAGATCTGGTCCTTCACAAGGTGATGATTGTCCCTGTATGGCCAATCTTAAGTCAAAGCATACTTGTCCTCCGCATGAGAGGTTGATTGGATTAGAACGAAGAACTCTTGGGTTTGCTGAAAGCTCTCCAAACCAGAGATATCCACCAGAAGAGGGTAAACAAGGGTTGTCAAGCTGCCCACCCGAAAGCGTGTGCCAAATTCCAGTAGATGTTGAACCATTGAACATGTCTGATAAAGGGATACTTCCTAAACTATCTCTCTCCAATTGTACAGAGGTTCCACAGGGAATTTCTAAAGTATCTGCTGTAGTGTTTAGAATCTCAACACTACATTGCCCAAAAGTGGTTTCACTGAAAAAAAACAGAGTGGTTGATAGGCAAATAATAGTTGGTAGACGATTGAATAGTTGAGTAAACATAGGTTTGTGAGATTGTAGTTAATTACGAATGCAAACATAGCTTAATATTCAACTATTTGAAGTAAAAAATCCCCAGCCATCAGACTGAGGATTTCAATTTTATGATTTCATAACATTAAAACACTATTTAAGCATTTTGCTGTTTAATTAGGTTTAATGCTGAACCTGCTTTGAACCAATCAATTTGCTGAGCATTATACGTATGATTCAGTAAGATAGTGTCTTTTGTACCATCTTCATGTACTACCTCAAGAGTTAATTGCTTGCCAGGAGCAAAATCTACTAAATCAATGAAGTTGAATGTATCAGCTTCCAAGATTTTGTCATAGTCGTGTTCATTGGCAAACGTTAAACCTAACATCCCTTGCTTTTTCAAGTTTGTTTCGTGAATACGTGCAAACGATTTTACAATAACGGCCTTCACCCCTAAGTGTCTTGGCTCCATAGCCGCATGCTCACGTGATGAACCTTCGCCATAGTTGTGATCACCCACTACGATTGATGGAACACCTGCTGCTTTGTAAGCTCTTGCTGTTGCAGGAACTTCCATTTTCTCGCCTGTTAGTTGATTCACCACTTCATTGGTTTGTTGGCCAAACGCGTTTACTGCTCCAATTAAACAATTGTTAGAGATGTTGTCTAAATGTCCACGATACCTCAACCAAGGACCTGCCATTGAGATGTGGTCTGTTGTACACTTTCCGTACGCCTTAATCAACAGCTTAGCTCCAGTGATATTTTGTCCATTCCATGCTTCGAATGGAGTAAGTAATTGCAGCCTTTCAGAATCTGGTTTTACAACTACTTCTACGCTTGCGCCATCCTCAGCTGGTGACTCATAGCCATTATCTTATACATCAAATCCTTTTTCTGGAAGCTCTATTCCTGTTGGCTCTGCTAACTTCACAGCTTCACCATTTTCGTTTGTTAGCGAATCTGTAATTGGGTTAAAATCTAGCTTACCTGAAATTGCAATGGCTGCAACCATTTCTGGCGAACCAACAAATGCGTGTGTATTTGGATTACCATCTGCTCGCTTCGCAAAGTTTCTGTTGAAGGAGTGTACAATAGAATTCTTCTCTTGCTTCTCTGCTCCTGCCCTCGCCCATTGGCCTATACATGGTCCACAAGCATTGGTAAAGATTTTAGCCGATTCGAACTTCATAAAAGTATCTAACAAACCATCTCTTTCGGCTGTGTAGCGAACCTGTTCAGAACCCGGATTGATACCTAATATGGCCTTAGGTTTTACCCCTTTACTTACTGCGTCTTCTACAATGGAAGCTGCTCTGGTTAAATCTTCGTAAGATGAGTTGGTACAAGAGCCTATTAGAGCCCATTCAATATCTGTTGGCCAATCGTTTGCAGCTGCTTTTTCTTTCATTTCAGCTACTGGAGTTGCCAAGTCTGGCGTAAATGGTCCGTTTAAGTGTGGAGTTAACTCATCTAAATTGATCTCAATAACTTGATCAAAATACTGCTCGGGATTAGCATATACCTCAGCATCGCCCGTCAAATGCTCTGCAATCTCATCAGCCATGTCAACCACCTCTTCTCTGTCAGTAGCTTTCAGGTATCTGCGCATTGAATCATCATAACCAAAAGTTGAAGTAGTTGCTCCAATTTCAGCCCCCATATTACAAATGGTTCCTTTACCGGTTGCGGATAATGATTCCGCTCCTTCACCAAAGTATTCAACAATGCTTCCTGTTCCACCTTTAACGGTTAAGATTCCAGCCACTTTTAAAATGACATCTTTTGGAGCAGTCCAACCATTCATTTTACCAGTTAGTTTCACTCCAATCAATTTCGGAAATTTCAACTCCCATGGCATTCCAGCCATTACATCTACGGCATCGGCACCACCAACACCTACAGCCACCATTCCTAGTCCACCTGCATTTACGGTATGGGAATCGGTTCCAATCATCATCCCGCCAGGAAATGCATAGTTCTCGAGTACTACCTGGTGGATGATTCCTGCCCCAGGTTTCCAAAACCCTATCCCATATTTATCTGAAACACTCTCTAAAAAATTGAATACTTCAGAGCTTTTATTCATGGCCTCCTGTAAATCGGCACTTGCCCCTATTCTTGCTTGAATTAAGTGATCGCAATGAACAGTTGATGGCACAGCTGCTTTCTTTTTACCCGCTTGCATAAATTGCAGTAAAGCCATCTGTGCCGTAGCATCTTGCATGGCTACACGATCCGGAGCAAAATCTACATATGACTTTCCTCTTTCGTGGGCTGTGGTTGCATCACCATCCCATAAGTGAGCATATAAAATCTTCTCTGCTAAGGTTAACGGTTTTCCAACTGCTTTTCTGGCCGCAGCAATACGCTCTGGATAGCTGGCATAAACCGATTTTATCATTTCTAAATCAAACATTGCCCTTGTTTTTAGTAAGTTCTACAATTGAAAACAGCTAATGATACCAATAAAGTTGCAATTTCTTTAACATTCATCCATCATATAAATCAATAGCAGAATAAGGAAATGCGATTTGGTTGCTCAAAAACTATTTTGATCAAACAAAAAGTCCCAGCATTTAGCTAGGACTGTTCTTTAAATGTAACTCCGTTTTGATTTTTATCTCTTACTATACAATAGACGATCCTTATTCACATCAAGTACTCAATCGAGCAATATTCTTCGGCCAAGGATCATCAAATTCTACTCCTTCTTCCCACAGTTTAATTTCATCGTCTGTTAAAAAGCTTGCTTTTAAAGCATCCGTAAACCTATCAACTTGATCACGATCTCCAATAACCGTTAGATCACATTTACGATCTCCAAACCGCCCCCCTTCTTTCGCTAGTAACTTCTTCAATTCTTGGATTTCAAAATCAGAAATTCCGTGATTATCATCTTCAACAATTCCTGCTCTCCAAGTACCTATAATCTCGAGGCTAATTCCTCCCGCTGCCTGATTCCATAGAAGTGAGTGCTTATCTCTACTAGCTAACCAAAAGAATCCTTTACTTCTATAAATACGCTGATCTAGGTGTTTATGACACGCATCCCACAATCGTTTGGGATGAAAAGGGCGATCGTCTTTAATAACTCTTGTTGCCAAATTGTAAGGCCTATCTTCATGCTCTTCTGACTCTAGCACTGGTTTGAGCTCGTCTACTAATTGAGCTACTTTGTAATAATCATATTCTTTCAACTCAAACAACGACTCTATCTCCAGATTTCCAAAAAGAACAGAATAGGTTGAAACAAAAGGGTTTATTGCTTTAATGCTTGCCGAAATATGTGGTAACATATCTTCTTCGATACGATCGGATTTTGTTAGAATCAAATGGCTACAGAACATAATCTGTTCTACCAACAAATTCACGGTATCTCGTTTACCCTCAGACAAATTACGTTGCATAGCAGGCACTAGGTTCTTTCCATAATTGTAATCGTGCGCCAACATCAAACTATCTACCAACACAAATACACCTGTAAGTTCTACATCTGTTTGCTCTTTGAAATACTCTATTAATGGCATTGGATGACAACTACCAGAGGTTTCAACAATGATAAGCTCTGGGCTATGATTATTCAACAAACGGTGGAGCGCTTCATCTAACTTCTCAATTCCTTTCTTGCTACTCAAAACACAGGAATGAATAGACTCCATGATACTACTATTTTCTTCAGCGATATCTGTATTTGCAATCAGCTCCCCGTCTACATCTAACTCACTCATATCGTTGACAATTGCACAAGTAGCAATGTTCTTTTTCTTAGACTGAGCAAGAAGATTTCTGAACATGGTTGTTTTACCCGATCCAAGGAATCCATTTAAGATGATAACCGGAACCTTTGTATCCATTTTTATTGTGTTTTAATTGAGGTATTGTTTGCTTCCACAAATTTTTCAAGCACTCTTAGAGCATTTGCAAAACAATTCATAAACTGCGAAAAAACGCAATATCTCACCGCAAAACTGATGGGTAAAACAAGAAATCTAATCTAGCAATCAAATAAGTTTGCCAGGAACATAAACCGATCTATTTATCTAAAAGGCTTACTCTACTTTTTCCCTACAAACCTTATTACTGAACCTGTTCCATTGTGAAATTGCCCTTCTCTTAACTCAACTTCTTTTTCTACCAACTCTAGTATTTCAAAACCACTAAAATCTGCCCTCACATTATTCATTGAGAATAAAAAATCTATGTCAGAAGGGCCTCCTACAGCAGGATTTCGATTTTTATACGCAATATGATTCTTGCTAAACGCCTCCAAAATCACCGTTCCACCTTTCTTCAACTTTTTGCAAAGTAGCTTGTGATAAACAAGTCTTATACTTGGTGGAAAATGAGCATAAATAAGAGCAATTGCATCAAAGTATTCATCTTGAAAATTGAGATCTGGTAATTGCCCTATTTGGTAGTCAATCACCAATGAATTTTCATCAGCAAGCTTCAGTGCTTTGTTCTTTCCTTCAATGCTAATATCAAATGCTGAAGTACTCCATCCCAATTTAGCCGCATAAACGGCATTTCGTCCCTCGCCTTCAGCTCCCAAAAGAATTGTTCCTAGATTCAGTTTCTGAACTTGCTCCTTGAAGTATTCATTCGGCTCAATACCATAAGCAAATTCATGGCTCTTATATCTGTTATCCCACCTTTTCAACCATGCATCACTCATTTTCGGTAGCCTTAAAGTTTTCAAATACAAACTCTTTATTCAACATCATTCCAGCAGTAGTCCCCATAGAAACTGCGTTTGCTACCGTTCTCATTCTTGTAGTACTATCTCCACATGCATAGATATTCGGAATACTCACTCTCTGCAGATCATCTGTTTTAATGTATCCCTCTTCGGTTAATTCACAGCCTAGTTGTTCTGGAATAGTACAGTGTTGTTCAAAAGGTAGACTAGAATAAATAGCCTTAACCTCCATTTTAGTTCCATCGTTAAACACCACATGTTCAACATAGCCTTTAGTATGGTTCAACTCTTTAACTTCCTTTTCGATAACGTTAATTCCGCGATTCTTTAGTCTAGTTGATTGTTCCTTGGTTAACGTTGATTTACCATTGGTAAATAGTGTTAGATATGGAGTCCAGTTTGAAATGAAAGTAGAGAACTCAAAACCATAGTCTCCATTCCCTAAAATTCCTGTTTGCTCATTTCTTACTTCGTATCCATGGCAATAAGGACAATGAAGAACAGAGATTCCCCAAGACTCCTTAAATCCATTAATCTTAGGTATTAGATCTTTAATACCTGTGGCAAACACTAATTTAGATGCAGAGAAAACTTCGCCAGATGAGGTTTGAATATCAAAGCCATTCTTGGTTTTTGTTCCGTTTACAGCTAATCCATCAAAAAAGTGAATAGTGCTATAATTAGCTACTTGTTGTTTACCAAGTGTAGCTATTTCTTGAGGTGTTTTTCCATCTTGAGTTAAGAAGTTGTGGGAATGAGGTGTTTGCCTGTTACATGGTTTTCCACTATCAATTACTAACGTATTTCTCAATGCTCTGCCCAGTGCCATAGCAGCTGCTAAACCTGAATAACTACCACCAATAATGATTACTTCAAAATGCTTTTTACTCACCATGTTTATTGCTTTTGAGAATAGTTCAAATTCTACTGGAATGGTAAGAGCTAAAACTCCCAACCCACTCTTTTTTATGAATCTCCTCCTAGTATTCACTCCGAAAAAAATTATTGATTGCAAACATCGAGCGAATGCATTGAGTGAATGTTGAACAATTACAAAGTTGAATTGCACTTATTTAAAGTTGTTCCTGAAAACTTCTGGTGATACTCCCATGTGCTTTTTGAAGAATCGAATAAAATATGAGGGGTGCTCATAGCCTAAGTTAAGGGCTATTTGATTGATTTGAGTGGATGTTCCTAACAAGCTTCTTTTTGCTTCAAGCAAAATTTGATCATTGATAACTTGGGAACAAGTCTTACCTAGTATCTCTTTCGTTATTCGATTTATTTGAAATGATGAAAGATGCATCATTTCAGCATATTCAGCTACTTGCTTGTGAACCGAAATATTGGTTTGAAGTAATTCTAAAAGTTCCTCTAATCGTTCTTGGGAATATGAACTTTCTTTCTTTGAAACACTTTCTTGACTTTGACACTGTCTTACAATTTCAACAAATAAGATCTCCAAATTTGCTTGAATAACATCTAAGTAGTGATCTTGCCTTAACGTCTGTTCTTGGCAAATAGAGGCTAATATGAACTCTAACTTTGTAAAGTTTTCTGAGTTAAGCTTACAATGGTTTATGTGCCCAACATTTCGAAGTGTGAGATTACTTGACGTCTTTACTGCTGAATAAAAATCTCTGTTGAACTGAATTAAGTACCCAGTACTTCCTTTCTCTAAAGTAAGCTGGTGTACCTGACCTGGTCGCATGAAAAACATGGTGTAATCTGAAACTGGAAATGAATTAAAATCTATGATATGTTCTCCCTTTCCTTCTTTAAGAAACAAACCAAAATAAAAATCATGCCTGTGAAGGCCTTGAACCATGTCTTTCTCAGATAGCAGATTATCAAGCTTAACAATTTTAAAACTGCTCGTTAATTGTGGTTCATGAATATGCCTTACTGGAATTTCTTGCATGAATAGGCTTTAGATAACGCTCTCAAACATAATGCTAACTTTTTTCACGCCACTCATCAGAAAATAATGACCAATTATCAGTAAAACAAAAGCCCCAACCTTTCTGTCAGGGCTTTTCCTCTAGCATTATTTCACTTTTTACGTTCTAGCCAATCAAGAATAAGTTGATTGGTTTCTTCTGGTTTTTCTTGCTGAATCCAATGACCTGCATCTATACTAACCTCTTCTACATTGGGTACAAAAGATGATAGCAAAGCGAACTTTGGAATTACATCTTGTTCTCCATAAATCATCAACGCTTCATGCTTTACAATTGGATCTACCTCGCCTTGAATATGCCAATTACGATCTAAGTTTCGGTACCAATTAATACTACTTGTAAAGCCCGATGATTCGAACGCTGATACGAAAACCGCGAGCTCTGCTGGTGACAGTAGCGGTTCTCCTAAAACAGTTTCTGCCTTTGCCAAATTAATCATCATCATTCCCGGTTCTGGTGCCGATACAGGAAGGTTCTTGCGGAATAGATTACCCAAGAATCTAGGAGTATGTTCTTCTAATACAGTATCTGCTACTCCGGGTTGTTTGTTAAAGTGAACAAAGTAGTTATCACTACCAAACAACTCTTCCATCCATTCTATCCATGGTTTTTCTCCACGAGCTTGATATGGCAAAGCCAACGCTACCAACTTCTCTACTCTGCTAGGGTGCAATAATGCCATGGACCAAACCACATTTGCTCCCCAATCGTGACCTACGAATGTGGCTTTATCATATCCGAAATGATCTAGTAGTCCAACAAGATCTCCTGTTAAATGATTGATATCGTATTTGCTTATTTCTTCTGGCTGAGATGAATTACCATAACCTCTTTGATTAGGTACGATAACATGATAACCTGCATTGACTAATGCCGGTATTTGAAAACGCCATGAAAAAGCATGTTCTGGCCAACCGTGACAGAGCACAATTGGTTTGTCTTTGTTTTCCCGACCTGCTTCAAACACCTCTAATTGAATGCCATTCACCGAAACAAGACTTGGCTCAGGAAAGCCTAACTCTTTCATTTTTGAACTATACCCGTTTGTCATTTTTTATGTCTTTAATGAATAATTGATGCAAACGTCTCACAGACCTGTGACAGCCTTATGGCAAGGGTTGAAAGTTTATATGTACAATTCCCTTTTGAAGGGAATAAACAGTAAGTACTGGCGCTTCGAGTACCAAGTAAAGCTTGGTGCATCGAAAAGTAAGCTAAACAAAGCTTCTCCTTCTGTTCTCGATACTAACCCCAACTGCATTGGGATTCACTCGAACTGACAGGAGTTTTAGCCTTTCTGATACTGATCAAAGTATTCTTGAAGGGTGAGTTTATGCGGTGAGAAGGGTTCAGATAAGATTTCCATTTGCTGGATGCGATCTAATCTGAAAAAGCGAAAATCTTCTCGTAAACGACACCATGCAATTAAGTACCAATTTTCTGCGCTAATAAGTGCAAAGGGTTCAATTAATCTATTCGAAACTTCCTCTTCTTTGTTTGTGTAGGCTATTCTCACCAAGCGGTAATTGGTTAAGGCATACTGTAAATCAGATAGGTTATTGCTATTCCGTTCTTGGCTCAGTATTTCATTGAACTGAGTTCTATTGGCTAATAGGTTTGCCTTGTCTTTCTCTGCGTAACGTAGGATGGATTTAATTTTATCAATGGCCTCCGAATAGTCTTTCACAAAAGAGGCGTCTTTGTTTTTCAATACGAGTTGCTCTGCTAAAATCAAGGCATTTGCCTGTTGCTCGCTAAACATAACAGGGGGAATGGTATACCCCTCTACCAAAGAATACCCCTTTCCTTCTTCTGTGTAGATGGGAACACCTGCATCTTCTAACGCTTTTACATCTCGATAAACCGTTCGCTTGCTTACTTGAAACTTTTCAGCCAACTCTGCAGCAGTAATTATTCGCTTTGTTTGAAACAGCATAACCATGGCTGTTAACCTCGATAACCTTGGCTTCTCTTCTTGCATGAAATAGGTTTTGGTTGTAAATAAGTTAAACAAGAAAATGTTTCAAGCAATATCAAACTTCTTATGAATGATTCGTACTACGGTATGAAATAATAAACACCGATCAAAATGGATGAAAATTACTTTTCCATATATAATAGAGTCTTGTCAACTCCTCAACTGTTAAGCTTGTGTCTTTGGATAAAGTCCCCATAGAAATCGCAACTAGTTGTTTTGCAACCTCTTTCTTTTTTGCTCTATTAGTAATCTTTGTCTCTTTTAGAAACTCAATGAACGTTACGTTCATCATTTCCCATACATGTATTTCTCTATCTGGATGGTGATCATACAGGTAACAATTTAAGGTATCGTCTAAGTTTGTCTCAAACATTTGTCCTATTGAATAATAGAAACTTTTAATCCTATTTATTTGAGCTTGCGTCAAATTATCTCTCTGTCTATCTCCCCACTTCAACTTTAATATGTCAACTTTTTTCGCATCTCCATTTTGAGTGATTTTTTTGAATAATAATAGTCGATTGAAACTCTCATACAAATCCGGCCTTACTATTTCTAAGAGTTTTTTCACTATCTCTTCAATACTCTGTCTATTAGTATCAAGAGCAAATTTATCTGCTAAAAAAAGAGAGTATTCCTTTACCTCTTCAATTGAGATATTATGCCAAATCGGTAATATTACTTTTTTAAATGTATCCTCTTTACTTAATAGAGAACGGTATTCATAATCAGTCCATTTTTTATTTAAAAATGCCTTACTTATTATAACGACACCAAAGCTTGAATCTACTAGGCCTTCATCAATCTTTTGAGTCAAACTATCTCCAATTTTTAATGTAAACTCATCATACCATACTTTTACTCCCAAATTATCAAGTAGTCTAGCAAGATCTCGAACAATAGTGTCTTTATCCTCCGATGAGTGTGAAATAAATAAATCCCATTTTCTATTCATCAACTAAATATTTGGTTTTATACATACCTTTTTTAGCTCATTAGCCTAAGTTGCTAAAAAGCTATAATACAGATTAAGCTCCTACTAAATCTTTGTTTATCTGAAACTCCATATTGTTAGAAGAATACGGCATGCTAAAATCTGCTTAAAGAATAGTCATAACACACTATAAAAATCAACATTTATACAATTCCTTAACCTTTTCTAAGTCTGTAAATTCATGTATTTCATAGAAATGATTTAGCTGCCATTGTTGTGTTCTTTCAGCTTGCTTACAAGTAGGAATGTCCCATTTCGCATACACTCTAAATCCTCTTTTCCCCTCTTTTATTTTGGAAGAAACAATTCCTCTATTAATCAAGACAGGTTTTGGAAAAACAAACTGACCTAATTTGTCTCCTAATTTGGTGTTTATGACATAAAAATCAATGCTGTCGTCTTCATTAAAAGGAATAGTTTGCCCTTTTGTATCACGCTTCCAACAAGTAACAAATTGTCCAACTTTCTTAGGAGTTACCTTTGCATTTCTACTTAGGATATTAAATTCATTCAACTTGAATCGACAGGCATAATAATCGCTACCTTCTAACTCGATCTCAAAATTTGATATTTCTAGAGAGCATCTATCATAGACTTGGCTCTTAACTTGAAGCAAGTTGTTATCCATTTGATTTGTTCTAATTAGTAGATAATAGCCAACTAACTTAAAAGTTGAATTGCTAAAATCACAAAAAAAGCCCTAACGTTTCCGTCAGGGCTTTCAAGTATATCGTTTGATACATTAATTAAGCTACTACCAACTCTTTGTGTGCTGGCTTAAACTTAGTTAAAACAATTCCGTCTACTGCTGCTTCGTATTCTTCCATAGTAGGAGTTCTACCTAAAATAGTTGAAAGCACTACTACAGGCGTAGATGACAATAATGATTCACCTTTCTTTTCTGATGAATCTTTTACCACACGCCCTTGGAACAAGCGTGTAGATGTTGCCATTACAGTATCTCCTGGCTCTGCTTTTTCTTGGTTACCCATACACAGGTTACAACCAGGGCGCTCTAGATACAGCATGTTTTCGTATTTGGTACGCGCTGCTCCTTTTGGTGCATCATCATTAAATACAAACCCAGAATACTTTTCTAATACTTCCCAATCGCCTTCTTCTTTCAACTCATCTACAATGTTGTATGTTGGAGGAGCAACTACCAATGGCGCTTGAAATTCAACCTTACCTTGTTGCGCTTCAATGTTCTTCAACATTTGAGCTAAGATCTTCATGTCTCCTTTATGAACCATACAAGACCCTACAAATCCAAGATCTACTTTCTTAGTTCCACCGTAATAAGACAATGGACGAATAGTATCGTGCGTATATCGCTTAGAAACGTCTT
Organism: Flavobacteriales bacterium UBA6049; assembly: GCA_002429085.1. Taxonomy (GTDB): domain Bacteria; phylum Bacteroidota; class Bacteroidia; order Flavobacteriales_G; family Salibacteraceae; genus UBA6049. Next base: position 1,504 of record DIYR01000202.1, on the reverse strand, counting down.
CGTTGTTTACATCTGGATCAGCAATCATTGGCTCAGCAATTTCGTCTAAGTCAATTACTACCTCAGCATAGTATTTTGCATTTGCATCTGGTCTCAAGGCTGGTTTAGCACCCGACTTGATTTCTTCGATACGCGCATTTGCTTTATCAATTAAGCCTTGCAATACTTGCTTCTCGTTATCCATTCCTTTGTTGATCATGATTTGGATACGATCTCTCGCAATTTCCAATGATTCGATCAACGTGTCATCTTCTGAAATACAGATAGAAGCTTTCGCCTTCATTTCTGCTGTCCAGTCTGTAAATGTAAACGCTTGATCAGAAGTTAAGGTACCAATATGTACTTCAATTACTCTTCCTTGGAATACATTTTCACCACCAAACTGCTTCAACATTTGTTGCTGTGTAGCATGAACCACATCACGGAAATCCATGAAACTTCTCATCTCACCTTTAAAGGTAACCTTCACCGATTGAGGAATTGGCATGGTAGCTTCACCTGTTGCTAATGCTAATGCTACAGTTCCAGAATCTGCACCAAATGCTACCCCTTTTGACATACGTGTGTGAGAATCACCACCAATGATAATAGCCCAATCGTCAATGGTAATATCGTTCAACACCTTGTGGATTACATCCGTCATGGCATGATAATCACCTTTAGGATCGCGCGCTGTAATCAAACCAAAGTCGTTCATGAATTTCATCAACTTAGGAATGTTACGCTTAGACTTATCATCCCACACAGATGCTGTATGGCACCCTGATTGATATGCTCCGTCTACAATTGGAGAGATAACAGTAGCTGCCATCATTTCCAATTCTTGAGAGGTCATTAATCCTGTTGTATCTTGAGACCCCACGATGTTCACTTCTACACGAACATCAGATCCGGAGTGTAATGTTTTTCCTGGCGTTGTACCTACTGCGTTCTTATTAAAAATTTTCTCTACTGCAGTTAAACCTTGACCTTCAATAGAAATCTCTTTAGAAGTAGCGTATACCTGAGGAATCTCAACACCTAACACTTTCGCAGCGAAAGTTTGTAGTTTCTTACCAAATACAACGGCATAAGAACCACCTGCTTTGATAAACTCCATTTTCTGTGGAGTCAAAGCCGTTGAGATGTCTTTCAACTCTTGGTCTCCATTGTAAAGCTTCTTCTCTTTTGTATTGATGGTTAAAACAGTGCCTGTTTCAACGGAGTAAGCTTGTTCTAATACTGGTTCGCCATCTGCATCAACGATGGTATTTCCATCTGCATCTTTTTGCTTCACCCAGTTTTGAAGATCAATTCCAATACCTCCTGTTACGCCAACAGTAGTTAAAAATATTGGGGAAATTCCATTTGTACCAGCAATTACCGGAGCAATGTTGATGAATGGAACATACGGACTAGACTCAATACCCGTCCATAACGCTACGTTGTTTACTCCAGACATACGAGAAGATCCAACTCCCATTGTACCTTTTTCTGCAATCAACATCACACGCTTATCTGGGTG
>DIYR01000040.1 GCA_002429085.1 Flavobacteriales bacterium UBA6049 | reverse complement strand
AGTGCCGCTTGAACCAGCATTACTCCAGATAAAATCATTAATAAAAACCATTTTTTCTGTATAATCATAACCAATCAGATGTCTTAATAATGTTGGATCATACTTTTGTCAGAACTAAGCATAACTTTGGTGTAGTAATATGATCAATGCTAAATTATGATACAATTACTTGATATTGGATAAGGGCAAAGCTTGATGTTTAAGATGTATTAAATTGCTTTTTGGAAAGGTAAAAGAATTGCCAAATTAGGTGTTTTGAAGATAACAATTTCAATATAATACATTTTCGGAATAAAAAAACCAGCAGAATTCATAAAATGATCAGACGATAATAGTATTGGCCTAAAAGCCTGAACAAAGCCTTTATGGAACCATCATAAACTATTATGAGTTTTGTTGGTTAATCATACAGTAAAATATAGATTATATCCTGTTTTGACAATCTCTCCAGGCTGTTACTATGTTACATTTAACTGCCTTAAAAGTGGAGTTGTGGAATAAACAAAAAAATGTTTAAATTAGCCTGTGTATTAAAGAGATAACAAAGTTTTTGAATACTGGATCGATCCTAAACAATAAATAAATTAATTGAAAGGAAAAATGTTATGGCCGTAGAAATGAAAATCCCTGATCTTGCGGAATCTATCTCTGAGGTAGTAATTTCCCAATGGTTGAAGCAGGATGGTGACTACGTAGAATTGGATGAAATGATTTGTGAAGTAGAAACTGACAAAGCTTCTCAGGATTTAACGGCTGAAGCCGCAGGAATACTTCGTATCGTTGTACCTGAAGGCGAAACTGTTCAGGTAGGTGATGTGATTTGTCACATCGAAGCCAGTGAAAGTGGTGCTGCTGCTACCACTACTGCTACTGCTGCGGCTAATGCTTCTACAAGTAGCCCTGCTACCACCACAACTACTGCAACACCGGTAGCTGATGCCAAAGAGGTAGAAATGCGTGTACCTGAACTAGCTGAATCTATTACGGAAGTAGTAATTGGTGCCTGGTTAAAAGAGGAAGGTGATTTTGTGAATATGGATGAAACCATTTGTGAAGTAGAAACCGATAAGGCCTCACAAGATTTAACCGCTGAAGCTTCTGGTATTTTACATATCCTTGCTCAAGAAGGAGATACCCTAAATGTAGGAGAGTTGATATGTACAATTAAGCCTGCCGAAGCACCAGCAGGTGAGCAGCCAAGTAACAATGGTACTCCTGCTACTACTCAAGCAACAACCAATACAGGTTCTGCTGCTAGTTCTACCGCTGCGGGACATCCATCGCTTGCTGCTGCGAAGATTTTGGCAGAGAAAGGTATCAATCCAGGAGAAGTAAACGGAACTGGAGTAGGCGGACGCATTACCAAAGAAGATGCTTTAAATGCTCAAAAAACAACCCAACCTAAGGCAAGTCCCGCACCTGCGAAAAAAGAAGCTCCTGCTCCAGCTCCAGTGGCGGTGCCAGGAAGCCGTAATCAAAGTCGTAAACGAATGTCTCCACTTCGTAAAACAGTAGCACGTCGTTTGGTTTCTGTGAAAAACGAAACGGCTATGTTGACTACTTTCAACGAAGCCAATATGCAGCCTATCAAAGATTTCAGGGCTAAATATAAGGAGCAATTCAAAGAAAAATATGGTGTAAGTTTAGGCTTTATGGGCTTCTTTGCAAAAGCCTGTAGCACTGCACTTTTGGAAATCCCCGGAGTAAATGCCCAAATTGACGGAAACGAAATTGTTTACAATGACTTTGTGGATATTTCGGTAGCTGTATCTGCGCCCAAAGGACTGGTAGTACCAGTACTCAGAAATGTAGAGGGAATGGGTTTCCATGAGATAGAGCAAGGCATTAAAAACCTCGCAATCAAGGCCAGAGACAATAAACTATCTATCGAGGAGATGCAAGGAGGAACCTTTACTATTACCAATGGTGGAGTATTTGGTTCTATGATGTCAACCCCAATCATTAATGCGCCTCAGTCGGCCATTTTGGGTATGCACAATATTGTAGATCGTCCAATGGCAGTAAATGGAGAGGTGAAAATATTGCCTATGATGTATTTAGCGCTTTCTTATGATCACCGTATCATAGATGGACGCGAAGCAGTTACTTTCCTGGTAAGGGTAAAACAATTGCTGGAAGAACCAGAAAGATTGTTATTTGGAGTATAATATAAATAACTTTTAAGAGTAGTATATAATAGCAAGAGTCAGGGCATTGAGCGCTGGCTCTTTTTTTATTTGTACACTCTCTCTCTGGTAAAATACCAAAGAATAGATTATTTGGATAAGCGGCTTGTATGCGTAATTTTTAAAAGGATGTAACCTTTTTATCAAGAAAAATCGTTATATTAAATACTGAATAATCAATTATAAACCAAAACCTAATATTAATATTATGAGCAGCGAATCACACAAGAATGCCCGTAAAATGCTTAGCATCAATACATTGGTATTCGGAATCTCTTCTCTATACTTTGTATACATTGTGGTCAATCTACTTCGTGAATTGGTCGTAAAGCAAACTTTGATGACAGGCACAGGCATTTTTGGGATGTTGGTACTTGTCGGGTTTGTATTTATTAGTTTAAGACATTACCGTAGAGCCTGGAAGGCTTTCAGCGATTTAGATTATAGAACTTCTGTATTGAGTGGAGTAATCTCCTGGGCTTATCCAGTAGGGATGATCTTATTGACGCTTATGTTGAG
>DIYR01000122.1 GCA_002429085.1 Flavobacteriales bacterium UBA6049 | reverse complement strand
AAACAGGCACACCGGTCCGTATAGTTAGGCAAGCTATATTTAGGCTTCAAGAAGGTGGGTTTATTGCAGAAACACCTACTGGAGATGACCGAACTTCTGCCTATATGCCTGCAAAAGATGTGCATACCATCTATTTGGCTGATATCAATTCTACTGTAGAGCAGATAGGTTTTAACTCGCTTCCTATTAAAGATCAAACTGCATTAGCAAAAGTGAGCGATCAATTAGAAAGCATGAAAGAGCTGCTTGCAGATTCTAAGCAAAATGTATTATTGAAAGATTTGTAGATGGACCTTTCGTATTCAGCAGAAGAAAGAACTTACCTGATTGAACAACTGAGCGAATTCTTAACTCCTCATAAACAAGAGTTGTTTGAGCGCATTTTGAATTTAAGAACCCGTCACTTCGTGGTTGCTGCTGAGGACATAGCACAAGAACGAAATGCAGGAGCTATGATTCGTACGTGCGATTGTTTTGGAATTCAGAATTTTCATCTCATTGAAAATAGTCATAGTAAAAAAGCAACCCATCATATTGCGAAGGGAGCAGAGAAATGGGTAACTACCAAAGTTCATCAACGTAATGAGGAAAGCACAATAGCTTGTATTAATGAACTTAAAGCTCAAGGATATCGTATTGTAGCTACTACTCCACATGCACCAGAAAACTCGTTAGATGAATTCGATATCAGTACGCCTGCGGCTTTCTTTTTTGGATCAGAAGATCCAGGCATTTCTGAAGTTGTTGAACAACATGCCGATGAATTACTTACCATTCCTATCTACGGATTTACAGAAAGTTACAACGTATCAGTAGCTACAGCATTGATACTACAACATGTTACACTTAAACTGCATCAATCTGATGTAAACTGGCAATTATCTGATCGTGAAAAAGAGGAATTGTTTTTAGAATGGACTATTAAAACCATTAGAAAACCAGATTTACTGATTCAGAAGTTTTTGAGCGAACGAGAAGTCTAACACTATTTCAGCTTCTTTCTCCACTCTTCTAGCCTACCTAACATCTCTGCTGTTCGTTGAGTGCCAATTAGTAGTGGCTTCTTGTGTTTACGATAGATGTGTAACCCACTATTACCTTCTACAATATACGCAACCCCTTTACCAGAAAGACTGAATCTAATTCCGTATCCACCATAATCTCCTATCGCATCGAATTGTACGATTTCTAATTGATCAATTTCAGCCCAATTCGTATGACGCCATTGTAACTGAAGTGGGAACAGCCTAACATACACACCTTCTTCATTGATGGTTGTATGTAACCTAGCTTTAATTAAGAGTATACCTAATGCAACTAAAACTGCTAGTGTGATGAACAGACCAGCAGAATCGCTTGGCATGTTTCCGAACGAAGCTCCTTCATGAAGTTGCTGATAAACTCCGTATACAACTACTAGTACAGCCACTCCAATAACGGCTAGAATAAGTCGGACATTAAAAGATTGAACTTCACGATAGGTTTTCATGTAGGCTCAAATGTAGTTGAAACTCAGACATTGACGTTAACACTTCATCCGCCAAATTGAACCTAATATCACCCATTTCGTGCACTTCGGGAACTGCAACACATTTCATCTTTGCAGCTTTTGCCGCAATTACTCCTGGTAAAGAATCTTCAAACACCAAACACTTTGTGGGGACAACATCGAGTTGCTTAGCCGCAGACAAAAAAACCGCTGGATGAGGTTTGCCATACTCTTCGAACTCGGCTGAACATAAAACAGGAATAAGCTTTTGTAAGCCTAAACAATTCACTACTGCTTGAATCAATCGTAGCTGAGATGAAGATGCTATTGCTAATTTCAATCCTGCTTCATGACATGCTTGAATCACATCCATTACTCCATCAAGAGCTACAGAATCAGTTGATAAAGCATGTTCCATTTTATCTACTATCAACTCTACTAGTTCTACCTTTGATAATCCAGACCAAGGAGTACGTTCATACCAATAATCAATCACCTCATCTATACGTAGACCCTTTGTTTGGCGACAATCATCCTCTGTCAACGTCAAACCTACCTGAGCAAAACAAGCTATCTCTACTTTGCGCCAGATGGGTTCTGAATCAACCAAAAGACCATCCATATCGAATATAACAGCTTGTAGCATTATTTCTCTACCTTCTCAAAAGCTTGATGCATAGGCTTGAGTAAATCATTCACTGTTTTCACAGGATTGAACGTTGCAAGCGGAACTTCTACAAAAAACGTTAACCACTCAGCCATTGCTCCATTCCACAATCCTGGTAACTCTAACGCTTTCACTGCTTCACCATTCACAGATTTTTCCGCAATAAATCCAGTTTGTGGATCTACATACTCCATTAAATTGAAAGAATTTCCCTTGTGATCTTTTGTATAACACACTAAATCTACTGGGTTAAAATGGGTTGCGTTTGATAAAATTTCAGTTTGACTGTTTTGTGTGGTGTCAATCTGAGCCTTTTCAACAACCTGAAGGGTTGGATGCCCAGATTTGCTATTCACCCAGAATGGTCCTCCACCGGGTTCACCCTGATTTTTAACCATCCCGCACACACGAATTGGTCTATTAACTGCTTCTTTAAAGTCTTCATTAGACAAATCTGGCGGCAGGCCTAATGCAATCAAAGATGCTTTTGCAGATGCAGTTTCGTTTTCTATAAACTGCTTTGTAAGTTCTGATACATGTAATAAAAACCCAGCAAGCACCTGTTTCCATTTCCAGGTTTCTTCTTGTTCAGAAGGTACACACACGTTATCAATATTTTTCACAAAAAGGACGTCTGCATCAAGTTCATTCAGATTTTGAATAAGAGCCCCATGTCCTCCTGGACGAAATAATAGATTTCCGTCTGGCTGTCTATAGGGTTCATTTTCTAACGTTACGGCTATGGTATTAGTAGCAGCAGATTGATTTGAGAACGAAACTTCATAGATCAAGTTGAATTTCGCTTCGTACTTTTTCTTCAATTCGTTACACTGTGTTTCTACCAATGATAAATGCTCTGGAGACACCGTAAAATGCAAGTGACAAATCCCATTCTTACCAACTGCGTAGTTTGCTCCTTCTAAAAAGTGCTCTTCTAATGCAAAACGCACGCCATCAGCATCTCGATGAAAAGAGATTAGCGCTTTCGGCTTTTTACCATAGTTCATAGGAGCATTCAGTAGTGTGTCTAAAATATCTTCTTCAGATGCACTATCAATTGACGTACTCTTCTTACTGAGCTCTTGTGCTAACTCATCGTAAAACGCAAATGAATTTAGGTTCTGAAAGAATGCTTCGCTCAAAGCAGATTTATCTCCATGAAGAGCAGCAAACAAGTGCTTAAACATCCTAGAGGCTGCTCCGCTTGCAGGGATAAACTTCTTTATAGAAAAAGATGCTGCCTTTGTTTGAAAAGCAGTAGAAAAATTCGATTGCTCTGATTCTGTGAATTGCAAAATTCCATCACCTATAGTTGCTGCTCTATTTAGCGCAGCAGCAGGAAATCCTGTTTGGAACGAATGTATTTGGTTCTCTACTTGTTCTGTCGTAATTCCCAATTTCGAGAATTGCTCTTGATCTTTTTGAGTCCAATTCATGTTTAAAGAGGTTTGCTCGAAAAGTACGCTATTCTTTGCACACCTTAAGAATTGAGTGATAAAATTTGAATTTTTAATAAACTAGACCGTCACTTATTTGGTTGTGCTTACTGTGCTTGAAATATGAATGTTACACTTCCTTTTTGCAAAGATGGAGCACTAGAACTTTGATTAAACCTCATTCTATTAGCTGCTTTCAATGCAGCTTCTCGTAAACAGGCATCTTTTGTAGTAGCAGAACTGTTGTCTAATTTAGTTTTAACCACTTTACCAGATTGATCTACTAAAATGGCTACCGTAACAGAGCCTCCATATTGGCATAGGTAAACAGGTACATATATGTAGGTATCATATCTATTCTCTAAGCGGTAAGATATGTTTGTTTCTCCTTTAAAAGCTCCTTCGCTTCGTGCATCCTGTTTGGGCACATCTTTTACATCTTCTGCTTCAAAAGACTGGATATACTCTTCGGCCTGTTCTGGCGTGTAGCCATAACCAGCTTCACGCTGCTCATCTAACACACCTTGCTCTAGTGCTTTTAAACGAGAACGTATTTCTTCATCTACAGACTGCTTAGACTGGTTAGATACTGCATCGTTAATCTTGGTGTATTCTTTAGAATTCAACATTCTCGCTGATTCATTTTTTCCGGTATTGCCTACTGATTTCCCTTCTGTTGTAGAGCTTGTTTCAGATTCTTCTGGAAGTTCTGGTTCTGGCCAAGGAATATCTTTTTGTTCTGAAAAATCTATTCGAATAACAGGATCTTTCATCACTAACGTTGTTACCTCTACCCAGTTGAACCCTAATAAAATGACAAAGTGAATAAGTAAAGTTGCCAAAATTGCCAATTGATGCTTCTCTATGAAATAAAGCAACTTGGTCATTCCTCTCCCCCTTCTTCCTTGATCTCAGCTTGAACTACCCAATTAAAGCTTGGTTCTTTATAGACGAATTGCTGTTTTTCTAAATGATAAATTGCCATTCCAGCAGGCTGTTCTATCATCCAAAGACCATGATCTAAAGAAACTAGGTTTGTTTGTTTGATTGGTATTAATGTATCTCCTACATGGTTAATCAAACCTACTTTACCTTCTAGCTGTACTTTAAATAACTGGTGCTCTGGAAAACGAGTTATCTCATCTGCTGTTGCTTCAAAAACGTACTCCCCTGCCACATTTATAATCCCTTGTTTTCCGGCCAACTCTACGATAGCGGTAGAATCTATAAATGGCCAAGCATAATCGTACTGATACTTAACTTTCAGGTTAACATCTGCGTCTGCATATCCCCACTTACCTCTTTTCTTAACCGCAACAAACGGTGTTGAGAAAGCTCCTACATCTTCGAAGATTGCTGGGTAAACTCTCGTTCCAATACTATCTATTAAACCATACTTATCGCGGTATACATATTTAGCATATCCCTTTTCGAAATCCGCATAATTAACCGTTCTGGAATTCACATCGTATTTCAATTGAATTACCGTATCTCCTAATGAGTTGATGTAGCCATAATCGTCATCTTGAATCACTAATGAACGATTATCATGAAATAATCCTATGTAATCCTTATCAATGGGGATAACAGTATCTCCAGCTAAGCTTAACAATCCGTATAAATTGCCTGTTTCCACAACAATCAAACTATCTGTAGCAAACAATATTTTATCGAAGTTTTCTGGAATTACAGAGGTTCCATTTTGATCAATCACTCCATACCTACCATTCCGTTTTACAATGGCATGTCTATATTCAAAATCGAAAGCAAGATCATATAGAAAAGGTACTACCAAAGAGCCTTCTCTATTAAAATAACCATATTTATCCTCTACGGCAGCATATACCATTCCATCTGAGAATAGACCTAAATCACTGTAGGTAGGATCTATAACTGTATCTCCTAAATAACTGATTACCCCAAAACCAGCATCAGATTCAACAATGGCTCTGCTTTTTGTAAATGAAAATGCATCTTCATACTTACAAGAAACAATCTGTTCTCCACGCTTATTAATGAATCCGGCCAACCCATCTTGAAAAACCAAAGCTTTCCCCTCGCTAAACGGTTCTGCCCACTCATACGATGCTGGAATTAACCAAGCACCAGTAGAATCAATATATCCCCATTGAGAACCACTTTTGGCTGGAATGTACCACTGTTTTGAACGTTCTACATCTCGCATAGCTTCGTCACGAAATGGATATTCAGCATAATCCAATAAAAACTCTGTTACTTCCTCTGGGGCGAATGTTTGAATCCGGTATTCATACAACTCTTTCCAAGCCACATCGATGAGGTGATTCTGTGGATTTTCTTTGATAAATCGATTTATATTTTCTTCGTTTTTCACCCTAACCGTTAACTGGTAAACCATGTTTTCGGCATGCAACTTATATGGGCTATTAGGGTGATTTTTGATAAACGTTTGATACGCCTCTACAGAATTAGCTTTTGTTTTTGTTCGAAAGAATAACTCATCGTACTTCTTTTGAGCAAGTGGTACTTCATCTGCCTCTGGATATCTTTCCATAAACAATGCAAAAGCTTGGTAGGTATTGGTGTTTATGGCCGTTTGAAAAGCTAACTCATTTCTAATAGTAGTTGCCTGTTCTAATTCAATCGCCCAAGGATGCCACACCAAAAATGAATCAAAATCGGCCTGAATACTGCTGCTTGCAATCAATGCATAAAACTGCGAACTTATAGTTAGCTTCTGGACCTGTATTGCACTATCTGTAATAGCTATTTCGGCTAATGTCTCCTGTTCTTTCTCATCTAGTTTTGGAAATAAACTATCAGCCTGAGTAATATATTTATACGCACTATCCAGTTGAAAAAATGGATTATTATCAACGCCATAAAGTACGCTTAGTCCATAACTAGCACCTGCAGTTTCCTTTTTCAACGCTTTCTCAAACAGTTGTTTAGCTGTTGCAAAGTTGTACGATTGCAAAGCCTCCATACCCTTATCTAACTTTCCTGCAATTGTTAGAAAATGTGCCAAAATGAAACCTACTAATAGTAAGATGTGTTTAGCTCTCTCCATTGCGCACAAAAATATGATTATAGAACACCCATCAAACCAATGTTTGCTTTCCAAGCAAGAATGTTGAAAACCTGAAGTCCCTATAAAAATCCCTAATGAGATTATTGTAAAATTGTAATCCTTGTTACAATGGCTGCTTGGTTGGAGTCCTACTTTTGCGAAGCACAAATCAAAAACATACTGAATATGTCAGAAGAAATAGAACACGTAAAATGCCTGATTATTGGATCAGGACCTGCAGGATATACAGCAGCAATTTATGCAGCAAGAGCTGATTTAAACCCTGTATTATATACAGGTATGGAACCTGGTGGACAGCTTACAACTACTACTGAAGTTGACAATTTCCCAGGTTACCCCAAAGGAATTGATGGTCCTCAAATGATGGAAGACCTTCGTCAACAAGCAGTACGCTTTGATACGGAAGTACGTACAGGTTGGATTTCTAAGGTTGATTTTAGTGGGCCTGTTCATAAAATTGAAGTAGACGGTGGTAAAAAGACCATTACTGCTGATAGTGTTATTATTTCTACAGGAGCATCAGCAAAATGGTTAGGCTTAGAAAACGAACAACGTTTACGTTTAAGCGGTGGCGGTGTGTCTGCTTGTGCTGTATGTGATGGTTTCTTCTACAGAGGTCAAGATGTAGTAATAGTTGGTGCTGGAGATACTGCTGCCGAAGAGGCTACGTACCTTGCTAAGCTCTGTAGAAAAGTATACATGTTAGTTCGTAGAGACGAAATGCGTGCTTCAAAAGCAATGCAAAAACGTGTATTTGATACTGAAAATATTGAAGTGCTTTGGAATACAGAAACACTAGACGTTTTAGGCGATGAAGGTGTGACTGGTGCAAAAGTGAAAAACAATAAAACTGGCGAAGAATCTGAAATTGAAGCTACTGGATTCTTTGTTGCAATTGGGCACAAGCCTAACACAGATATCTTTAAAGACTTTATTGATATGGATGAAACAGGCTATATCAATGTTGTTCCTGGAACTGCAAAAACAAATGTACCTGGCGTATTTGTAGGTGGAGATGCTGCTGACAATGTATACAGACAAGCAATTACAGCTGCTGGAACTGGTTGTATGGCAGCACTTGATGCTGAACGCTATTTAGCAGAAAAAGGGTTGGCATAGACATAACATTAGCTATTACCATACCATTGTTGATAACAGGAGAGTCTTAATGGCTTTCCTGTTTTTTTTACAATATTTTTGTTGGCGTGAAGTCAGAGACACTTAGTATTATTTCGTACCTCTTGCCACTAGCTGTCTCCTCAATTGGGGCACTCACTATTTTAAGCAATAGAAATAGGGGTGTTTCAAGAAATGTGTTTGCGATCATATTACTGATCTTGTCATACAAGTTTGGTTACGACTTGGTTGCGGCTATGCACTTAAAACGCATAGAGATTCCAACATTTGTTTTCGGATCTTTTGCATGGTTTTCATTAGCTCCATTACTATACAGGTATTTTCATTCTCTTCGTTCGAATGACTATGCATTTAATCGTCTATTCATAAAGCACTTAGCTCCAGGTATTTTTGTTTCACTTGTTGTGTTTGTTTTGAGCTTTGTAGTTGACTCAGAAACTTATATAGAAGTGTTGAACCACCGATTTGAAGACGATGCTTCGTTTGAACGGAGCGCCTATAAAATCATTATATTCATTCTAGGTTCTCCTCTATTACTATTTCAATGGATCGTTTATTTCTATTTTCTTACCCAAACCATTCAATTGCAACAAAGGAGCTATGGTAAGTTCTATGGGTCTTATGAGCAAAAGAACGAACTGTTGATGAAGCGAATTTACTTTAGTATGGCTTCTATATTCCTGATTAGTTTCTGCGCTCAATTCTTTCAACTGAAAGATCCTTTCGTCATTATGTTTATAAACTTGTTCCAATCAATAGCCACTATTTTCATTTTTCAAGCTGGAAAAGAACAGATTAACATCAAGAAGTATAGGATGTACAAGCTTAGTTCTCATTTAGAAGAAATTCAAAATAACAGAAGGGTAAATAAGCTTTAGTCAACTACTTCAGACTAGATTTGCGCCATGCAAAAAATTCTTCGTTCCGGTACTAGTATAGCTATTTACATTACGTTGATCTTAATAGTCATAAGACTGTTGCTCGATACGTTTGGCATAGAAGATATCACACGGTTATTTCCAGTTACCCTTGGTGTATTAGTAGCATCCTATCTTGGAATAAGAGCTCAACGATTGTTGATTAAAGAATCTCCAGGAGAACAAATAAGCGATTTGGTTTTCATCATGGAAATTAGAGCCGCTATGAGGCCTGCGGCAATAGTTTCTCTATTGTACAGCGCGTTTATGTATGTCTTTTATCAGTTTATCAACCCATCTATCTTCCCAAAAATGGTTGCCGAGAGAAAAGCTGAATATGCAGAGCAATTTGCCATTAACAATACACCTGCTGATCAAGCAGAACAAATTCTAACAAACTTCGAAACATTCACAGAATTTGTTTTTGCACCATTGAATTGGGCAACGTTTACACTATTTGGGTTAATCATTATGACCGCTGTTTATAGTTTTCTATTAACTGTTATTGCCAGAAAATTCCCACACTTTATAGCTGATTAGTTCTTTCATCTATTTTGTTACCAGCCTGTTATTCTGCTTGCCTTTTTTAGCTTTTGTGATCAATATTCTTTTTAATTGTTCTAAATGAAGAGATCTGCAATACGTGTGTTGATTGGTGTAGCCTCTGTGTTACTGTTAGTGTTGGTATATGTGCAAGTCACTTGGGTACAGAAAGCTTATCAAATTGAAGAGAAACAATTCAATTATGATGTTACCTCTGCTCTGCTCAACGTAGTTGGAATAATTGCTGAAAATGCTTCGGATTCAACTCCTATTTATGATCCTATTGAGCAAGTTGGCCCTTATGTTTATACAGTAAATATTATTGATACGCTACACCCATTCTACTTGGAGTCTTTGCTAAAAACAGAGTTCCAAAAACTAGAAATCAACGAACCCTTTCAATACAGTGTTCACGACTGCTTTACAGACAGTATTGTATACACACGAGAAGTACACACTCAAGAGCGATCTTCTGCAGACATAGATCATCCTGTAATTCACTGGGGAAAAGACAATCACCACTTCAGTGTATTCTTTCCAAATAGAGCTGCAAGTGTTGCTGGTAGATTGAACTTTTGGATTTACTCATCGATCTACCTAATTGTAGTTGTTGCATTCTTCTATTATGTAATCTCTGTAATTCTAAAGCAGCGAAAACTATCTGAAGTCAAAACAGATTTCATCAATAATATGACTCACGAGTTTAAAACGCCTATTAGCACCATCGGGTTGTCTAGTGAAGTATTGTTGAAAGACTCAATTGTGAATCAACCAGATAGATTAAAAAACTATGCTAAAATCATCAACCAAGAAAACAAACGGCTACAACTTCAGGTAGAACGAATTCTCCAGATTGCAACCATCGAGAAAGAGCAAATAAACCTCAGAACTAACCAACTAGATATCCATCAAATTATTGAAAAAGTATCAGACACGTTCAAGTTGAATGTAGAGGCCAAGTCAGGTGATATTTCCCTAAATCTTGTAGCAGAGGATTGTACTGTAAAAGGTGATGAGGTTCACCTCACTAACATTTTAAATAACCTCGTAGATAATGCCATTAAATATTCTGATGAAGCTCCTCATATCAACATTTCTACTAGTAACCAAGGGTCTAATTTGATTATCAATATCAAAGACAACGGAATTGGTATTGATCCTAACGAACAAAAACAGATATTTGATAAATTCTATCGAGTGCCAAAAGGAAACGTGCATGATGTAAAAGGCTTTGGAATTGGCCTGAACTATGTGAAAGTGATGATTGAGCAGCATGGAGGAAAAATCAGTGTTACGTCTAATGACACTGAAAAAGGAAGCACCTTTACCATTCGATTACCTCTCTTATAATTATGGATACATACATTTCTATTCTCCTAGTAGAAGACGATGAAAATCTAGGATTCATCACTCAAGATGGTTTAACGGAACATGGTTACCATGTTACTTGGGCGAAAGACGGACAAGCAGGTTACGAAGCTTTTCAAGCAGGAAAATTCGACCTATGCATTTTTGATGTCATGATGCCCAAAAAAGATGGTTTTGAGCTTGCCCGGGATATACGAAAACACAACTCAGAAGTTCCTATCTTTTTCTTAACTGCTAAAGGGTTACAAAACGACCGTATAGAAGGATTGAGCATTGGGGCTGATGATTACATCACTAAGCCGTTTGATATGGATGAATTGTGCATTCGTATCGACAACATGTTGAAGCGCACCAAATTCGCAAGTGAGCAACAAACCAAAGAAGTATTTACTCTAGGAAACATCACGTTCGATAGTAAAAATCTTACCCTACAATACGATAATGAATCGCATAAACTAACCAAGAAAGAATCAGAGTTATTACGACTTCTTTGCTTGCACGAAAACGAAGTGTTAGAAAGAGATGTAGCACTCAGAATAGTTTGGGGAGATGACGACTACTTCTTAGGCAGAAGTATGGACGTATTCATTACCAAATTGCGTAAATATCTTAAGCCCGATCCTAGAATTACCATCACCAATGTTCATGGTGTTGGATTCAAGCTAGAAGTAATAGAATAACTGATTTTCATCACTCGAATTTTGTGCTAGAAAGCTCATATTTGCTCGCTAAGAAATCGAGATAACATGAGCGAAAAATTTGATCCAGCTACAAATATTCAAGACATCCAATACTTTGGTGAATTCGGAGGAGTAAACCCCAGTATTACAGACAGTGCTACCTACACTTTCTTAGAGGCAGGTAGAATGGAAGAAATCTTCGAACACGAAATCGAAGGTTGTTATTTGTATTCTCGTCATTGGAATCCAATGAATAAATACTTAGCAGATGCCTTAGCTCAAATGGAAGGTACAGAAACTGCTCAAGTAATGGGATCTGGAATGGGTGCAATAACCTCTACCCTCATGGAGTTATGTGCATCTGGAGATGAAATTGTAGCAAGTCACACCATTTATGGTGGCACGTATGCTTTCTTAAAAAACTACGCTCCTAAATTCAACGTGAATACCAAGTTTGTGAACATCACCAATTTGGAATCTGTAAAGAATGCCATCAATGAAAACACAAAAGTTATTTACTGTGAGGCCTTAAGTAATCCATTGCTAGAGGTTGCAGATTTACCGGCACTTAGCAAATTGGCAAAAGAGAATAACATCACCTTGGTTGTAGACAACACCTTTACACCAATGATTTTCTCTCCAAACGCATTGGGTGCTGATGTTGTGGCTCACTCATTAACTAAATTCATCAATGGAACGAACGACACTACTGCAGGATGTGTTTGTTCATCAAAAGAATTCATTGGAAAACTAATGGATGTAAATACTGGATCTGCCATGTTATTAGGACCAGTATTAGATAGTCTGCGTTCTTCTAGTATCTTAAAGAATCTGCGTTCTTTACACCTACGTATCATGCAACACAGTAAAAATGCGATGCATCTTGCACACACATTCCAAGCTGCTGGATTAAAAGTAAAGTATCCAGGGTTACCAGATCATCCACAACATGAGCTCATGAAATCTATGATGAACGAAGTGTATGGTTTTGGTGGTATGTTGTTGATTGACACTGGCTCTAAAGAAAACGCTTATAAAGTAATGGAACATATGCAAAATGCAAATGTTGGTTACCTAGCAGTAAGTTTAGGGTTTTATAAAACACTATTCAGTGCCCCTGGTAGCAGTACATCTTCTGAGATTCCTGAAGGTGAAAGAGATGAAATGGGCATGAGCGAAGGACTTATTCGTATGAGTGTTGGACTTGACATGGATATAGAAAGAACTGGAAACATCATGTTAGAGCAGTTCAAAAAGATCAACTTAGTGTAACTTCGAAAACGACACTAAAAACGAGATTTATGGCAAATGTACGCGACTTAGAACCATCTGTAGTTTGGAATCATTTTGAAGATCTAAACGCAGTGCCTCGTCCCTCTAAGAAAGAAGAGAAGGTAATTGCATTTATGAAGTCTTTTGGTGAAGGGCTTGGTTTACCTACAACTGTAGATAAAGTTGGAAATGTATTGATTACAAAGCCCGCTACAGTTGGGATGGAAGACCGAGAAACTGTTGTGATTCAAGGTCACATTGATATGGTTCATCAAAAAAACAACGATACTGATTTTGATTTCCTAACTCAAGGAATTCAATCATTCATTGATGGTGAATGGGTTAAAGCCAAAGGAACTACACTTGGGGCAGACAACGGTATGGGTGTGGCAGCAGCAATGGCTATCCTCTCTTCTACCGATATTCCCCACCCAGCCATTGAAGCGATCTTCACTATTGATGAAGAAACAGGAATGACTGGTGCTTTGAACTTGCAACCAGGGTTCTTGTCTGGTAGAATCATGTTAAACATGGATACCGAAGAAGACCATGAATTAACCATTGGTTGTGCTGGCGGAGTTGATACCAGTGCATACTGGAATTATACACCTGAAGCAGCACTTCCTAATGGCACAGGAATGTTACTCACAGTAAAAGGATTAAATGGTGGTCATAGCGGTATGGATATCATTAAGGGCTTAGGAAACGCCAATAAATTCTTAACTAGAATTTTATATCATACCAATGCTCAATTTGGTGTTGCCATTACTAAAATTGATGGCGGTGGGTTACGTAATGCCATTCCACGCGAAGCAAAAGCGGTTGTTTCTGTTCAGGATGTTGCAGGGTTTGAAGCTCATGTTTCTGCTATTGCAAACGATATTAAAACGGAATATGCCAAACTAGAAACCAATTTGAGCATCGAATTGACGAAAGTTGATGCGCCAGAAAAGGTAATGCCCGAAGAGTTACAAGTGAAGCTTATCAATAGTTTGTATGCTCTACCAAATGGTGTCTATCGTATGAGTCCAGATGTACCTGGATTGGTAGAAACTTCATCGAACCTTGCTCGTGTATTGATAGAAGATGGTAAAATAGAAGTGCTGACCTTGCAGCGTAGTTCTGTAGAATCATCTAAACAAGATATTGCAAACGCCATGCGTACTTCATTTGAATTGGCTGGTGGTTTAGTAGAACATACAGGAGATTACCCTGGGTGGGAACCAAAACCAGAAGCTCCAATTATTAGAGTAATGGCAGATTTGTACCGTGAATTATTCGAAGGTGAACCAGATGTAAACGTTTGTCATGCTGGATTAGAATGTGGAATTATAGGAAAGCACTATCCGCAAATGCAAATGATTTCATATGGTCCAACCATTCGTGGAGCACATTCACCTGATGAGCGCGTAAATATTGCTTCCGTTCAAAAATTCTGGAAATATACCTTAGAAACTCTCAAGCGTATACCAACCAAAACGGAGATGGACGCTCAACAATAAACCAAAAGAGCCTCTGAGAAATCAGGGGCTTTTTATTTGGCTATATCTATGTTAATACTGAATGGTTCACTCCTCGATGTCTTAGCTATCCGCATTTGTAATCATTAAATACCTCTTTTTATTAAAAGATAGGGCAACAAAAGGAAAACACACATCGTTATTAATGTACTCATAGGCTAAATGGGTTTTAGGGTTAGGTTTTT
>DIYR01000083.1 GCA_002429085.1 Flavobacteriales bacterium UBA6049 | reverse complement strand
AGCAGTAGAACAAGAAAAGTCAAAACAAGAAGAAGCAAATAGAAGTAATCTTAGAAACAAAGTGTGGGAGGTGATTTTCACCTATTTGTTGAATAAAGATGAAGTAGCATTTAACAATAGACAGCATTTTCTGCAATCATTGATAACGCAAGTAGCTCTTAGAAATAATGAGTCTTACATCAGTCTTCTTCAAGCTATTCATAGAGCCATAGGTAACGATCCTTATGCCTACGATAGAGAGGGGTTTGCAGATCTAATATCGGCCTTGTTCAAGCAACAGTTCCCTCGGAAAACCGCAAAAAGCAAGATAGAAGAAACAAAGGGTGAAGCTTCAATTGATTTGGATAAAGAGCTTAGATTTTATCTTAAGCATGGATTCTTTAGCGAGGCTCATGTTTCTGATAATCAATATTTTTTCAGTCGTGAATTAATTGATTACTTCAGTAGTAAGTTGAAAGGTGGGCGGATCTCTGAAAAAGATAAAAAGCTGTGGATTAAGTTGTATCGTGAAACGGAATTGATGAGTCAATTACCCAGCCCCGTTCTGAATAGAGTATTGAAGCACATTCGAACAAGACCTCAACAAATCATTGTTCAATTATTGGAGGCTATACAACGTTTAGGTAATCTGCAAAAAGGAACAGTTCAGCAGTCGTCACATCAGTTTGTAGCGGTAGGTTTCTTGTTGATAGATGCCAAATCAACCAAATGGAAAGGGACAACCAAGGCACAAGTACAA
Organism: Flavobacteriales bacterium UBA6049; assembly: GCA_002429085.1. GTDB lineage: Bacteria > Bacteroidota > Bacteroidia > Flavobacteriales_G > Salibacteraceae > UBA6049. The sequence goes on along the minus strand of DIYR01000083.1, from coordinate 28,055 downwards.
TGGTTTGTAGGACATGTGTTGCAACATTCTCAGCTAACCGAAACCCAATTACACTTGTTGCTCCACGAATTGAAGAAGGATGAAAGTATAAGAAAGAGTGCTGAGCTAAAGAAAGCATTGGATTACCTGGGTGTTATATCAGTGAAACCAAAACAAGTAGCTTTAAAAGAGCTCAAAAGGTTTATTACGAGCTGGGCACAGATATTCGATGTAAAAGGAAGAGAGTCCGCTAAACGAGTGCTTTTGGAACAATTGAACCAATGGGGAAAACAACATTCAGTTGAGCTAGAAACAATAGTTGAACAGCTTAAAATACTGGTTGCCGAAATGTGGCTCAATCAGCAATTTGAACAATTTGTATTAGCCATAGAAATAGATGCAGAGGCAAATATCTTATTTGATAAGCCAGAAGAAGCTTTTGAGGCTCATTACAGTAGTGTTGAGCAAAGTGAGTTGGATAACCTCATACTATCGTTTATACACAAGCACAAAGCGTTTTTTGAAAGTCAATTGTACGATTCAAATTCTGAAGTGAATTTGATCAGGAGACTTCAACTCATTTATGAGCAACATTTCATTCCATCAATCACCTTATGGAAATGGATATCGAAAGACCGTTACGGCATTTTCTCGCCTCAGTTTCATGTGAAATGGGCGGCATTGAAAAAGAAGAGAGCATTTAAGAGCTTGATAGAGCAACAGAAGGATACAAAGCTCAAGAGTGAATCACTGATGCAGCAAGTGTCTAATGCTAAACAGTTGAGTAATCAAGAAATACAGTCAATACTGAAATTTGAGAAATCGAGAATAGAAGCAGCAGCGTTAAGCCTCTATTTCGAAGCAGAATTGGCTGATGTGTTTAGTGTGATTATGCGAAACTACTCTGTGATGTTGGGTAATTTATTTGTTTGGTTATCAAGGTATAGTGGTGAGGTGTTTAGCGCGGAGGTTCAAAGTAGGATACATGCTTTTAGAGAATCGAAAAAGTTCGTAGAACTAACTGAATTGCAAGCAAAGCAGGAAACCGTAAAAGAGTCAATACGCTATACACTAGATCGCTCCTCAGCAGAGACAGATCAGTTGATCCGGTCTTTCATTGCCGACATAAAAAGAGACTTAATCTCCAAGGTGACCTCTTCGCAATCAATACCAGAACTTGTGCAACTGCTGATTCATATTTCTGAACGATACAGTATATCCGTTGAGGTGTTTTGGAGTTGGGTGGCCCAAGACAAACTACAATTGTTTGATAGCGCTTTTCTAGATCAATGGAGAGCATTGGAGCAATCTGAGTCCTATCGAGCATTAATTGAAAAACAAAGAGATAAAGCAGTTGATATAGGCATTGTTAAAACATGGCGACACATTTCTTATGTGTTGCACTACGGTAAATTGCCTTGGTGGAATAGTGCCTACACATGGACTCAGTTCGAGAGAGATGTATCTTCCATTTCATCAAACCAATTCCATAAACATTATTCTGATTTAAAGGAAGTTACAGAATCTAGTTGGTTGATTGTTAGTCAAAGACTTGCTTCAAAACGAAGCAGCTTCTATCAGCTATTATACCTCTACCTAACCGTAAATAAGCGCCCAAAACGCACAGAATTGGTGAAAGTGATAGAGCAACTAGATAGAAGGGTATACGAGCGTTTAGAGCTGTTTGGAGTGCTTCCTAAGAAAGAAGTGCTTTTAATGAGAATGGAACTTGTGCAACAGGTAATAAACCGAAAAACAAGTGAATCAACTTTCCTAAAGTACCTAATCAATTCACTATTCGCATACATCAAAGTAGAAGAGGTTAGGATAGATGCGCTGCAGCAACTAGAAACCATTTTTAGGGCTAGTTCTTATTCAAACATATTGAATTGGGTTAGTAATCAGGAGTTTGTGGGGAAAAGTGCAAGAGATGCTTTCGTGAAGCAGATGATACAAAATAGTGTGTATGAATCAGATCCAGTTCAGGCATTCATGGCTATTCAACGAAGTGTTCATTCGTTTAGCCAAAATGCATCACCGTTAGAGATTCTACTTTTTGTTTACAGAGAAAATCCTAGAGATACAGCCCAGTATTTTACACAGAGTCTTTTTATTAAGCAGGTACTTAAAGAAGAACATACTGAACGTGTTTTTCAGCTAATGAGTCCACTTTTTAGTGGAGAACAAGCTGTGTTATTTGTGGAAACAAAGAGCATTTTGTTAGAAATGAGCAAATACCTTTCTAAACAAGAGTCTGATGAAATTTGGACGTTGTGGAACGAAGCTTTGCTCTATCATATTGGAATTTCTAATCTGCATACGTTAAGCATACACGCATGGAAAAACCTGTTACATCAAGTCATTCGAAAAGTAAAAGGGGAAACTGGGCTAGTACTACTAATGCAGCGTATAAAAGAAGGTAAGAATACCATTACTGAACATCAACTTCAATTAGGAGTAGGATGGCAGTTAGTAGAGCTTGAGCAGGATATCTACAATGAAACAGAAAACAGTGACATTCATAACTACTCATTGCATGATGAAGCTGAAAAACCCTACAGAAAGCTAGGAGAGGTGGAAGAACGTGTGCTGCTAGACCCAATCTACGTGCGACACTGTGGGTTAATCATTATTGCACCTTACTTGTCTCGTTTATTCGAAATGTGCCAAATTCCAGTAGATCAACTTAAAACCGATCTAGACTTAAAGGAAAAGGCCATTCGGTTATTGATGTATGCTGCTACAGGAGAAGATACTTTTCTAGAAAACGAAGCTGTAATGGCGAAAGTATTAAGTGGAATGGCAATTGATTTTCCAGTAGATGGAAAAGGAGAATTGTCTGCTGATCATAAACAAGCCGTAGATGGAATGTTGTATGCTGTTACGCAACATTGGCCTGGGTTACAAGGAACATCTGTAGAAGGTTTAAGAGAATCTTTTTTGCAACGAGATGGAAAGCTAGAAGAAGAGGATGAAGTGTTTCTGTTGCATGTAGAAGAAAGGGCTTTCGACATGCTATTGGATCGAATTCCATGGAGTATTGGAATGGTGAATTTGAGTTGGATGGATAAACGCATAGAAGTTACATGGAGAGCATGATTATACATAATGCCAAGGCTATAGAGCAGGAGTTGAATTGGCTTGAAAGAATGATAGATCATTCGTTGAGTGTTTATTTCAAGAACACAGAAGTAGCGTACACCAAAGAAGAGCTAGAGTTACCAGTTTATTCAGAAGACTTACCATTTACATCATTTGTTACTAACAACAAACTTTCGTTTGAAGAGCGCTTACTCTTAATAATGGCGCTAACACATCGGGTAAAACCACAGCTGTTTGATGTGTTTCAGATTAAGAATCAAAACCTAGATCAACACTTTGTAGAATTTGGAGGTGAACGAACACCGCAAGGATTTATTCCGACTATCCAAACAGCAATTTTTGTGTTAGGGGGATATGAAATCCAAGTACGATCTGAATTGATGAAATGGATGGATGTCAATCATCCCTTTTTTACTTCTGGTATTCTAAATTGGAATAAAGAAGAACAAAACGCACTGTATCAGCGGCTCGAAGTTTCTGAAGAATACCTTGGTTATTTATTGCATGGCGAGCCAAAGCTACCGCAGTATAGTAGTCAGTTTCCTGCTAAGTCTATTTCAACAGATTTGAATTGGGAAGACTTGGTAGTAAACGATCTCGTTTTAAACGATTTAATGGATATTAAAAATTGGTTGATTCATGCCGATCAAGTACTCAATGGTTGGGGACTAAAATCCCGATTAAAGAAAGGGTATAGAGCCTTATTTTATGGTCCGCCAGGAACAGGGAAGACCTTGGCTGCAACACTTATTGGCAAAGCAACAGGTAAGGCAGTATTTAGAGTAGATCTTTCATTGGTTGTATCAAAATACATTGGTGAAACCGAGAAAAATCTAGGGAAATTGTTTGATGAAGCTGAGCATAAAGATTGGATTTTGTTTTTCGATGAAGCCGATGCGCTGTTTGGAAGAAGAACGCAAACCAAGGGAGCGAATGATCGGTACGCCAATCAAGAAGTAGCGTATTTATTGCAGCGCATAGAAGACTTTGATGGACTGGTAATTCTGGCTACAAATATCCAGACCAATATTGATGAAGCATTTGCCCGTAGATTTCAAAGCATGGTCTACTTTGCTTCACCTGGGATAGAAGAACGAAAAAGACTGTGGAAGGCCTTTATTTCTGAACCATTGAATTTAGATTCACACATAGACTTAGATGAAATTGCTAAACAGTACGAATTGAGTGGTGGAGAAATGGTGAATGTTTTGCGCTTTTGTGCCTTAGAAGCAGCCAAGCGCGCTAGTCATACTATCCTTAAACCAGACCTACTACAAGGAATAAAAAGAGAATATCAAAAAACAAATAAAACACTGTAATTATGCCAACTCAAGTATGTATGGGAGCTATGATGTCTTGCTCATTTGGAGCAGCTCCATCTACGCTAGTAGTATTGCCTACTAATATGGTAACAACTAGCAGTATGCCTGCTGCTACTATAATGGATAACATTCCCTTGGTAAATATTATGCCATTTGGAATGTGTAACTCTTTAGCTAATCCTGTAGTAGCATCTGCTACAGCTGCAGCTTTAGGAGTATTGACACCTATGCCGTGTATTCCTGCCACAGTGGCTCCTTGGTCTCCTGGTGCTTCTAAAACCATGATAGGTAATCAGCCAGCTTTAGATAGCTCTTGCAAATTGAACTGTATGTGGGGTGGAGTAATTTCAATTAGTTCTCCTGGACAGATGCAGTGTAACGTAGGGTGAGAAAGAAAAACTTCCAGATTGTAGATTTTAGTGTTGATGTCCTTGCCTACCAGCTAAAAAATTTGCCTTTCGTGCAGCTTTTTTTGCAATAACATTTGACTTAATGATGTTTGCCTGTTTTTGGGATATATAATTCAGAGATAATAGCTTTTGCCAGTTGTTTTTTGCTTTCCATTTGTTAAATGCTTGGGCATTAATTACTCTACCAGTTGTTAAGTTGTACATATATCCCTTTGAAGGAAAAGGTGAACTATCTTTTGTTCTAGCTATTCTAGCTATTTCTTTTGACTTTATGTTATACTTACTTTTAAATTCTTGTCCCCAATTTTGCATTAACCAAGTCAAATCAACAGCCTTAATGATATCTAAGTTCTTGATATCAGGAAAGACGAAGAACTTTGATTGTGGGCTTGCTTTTTCCCCTAAGGCTTTAACAGGTCTAAATCGGGCTCCTTCAGCACCCATCCATGTAATGGCATCGAATCCTCCATGGAATTTACCCCTTTTGTCACCAACAGCATGTGGTCCCATAGATTTAATCTTAGATTCAAATGTAGATTTGCCTTGGTCATGGGTTGATGAATATGAATAGTCATCTTGGTTTGCAGTTACATTATTCTTATTCTTATTGAAGGTACCTTTTGTCTCAATAGAAGCTGATGTATTCGTATCTCCGCGTTTAATTTTTTTGATGTACCCAGTTCCACTATCAGCAAATTGGGTATGTATCTCCCATGGGTTAGCTGCATGTGGTGGATTAAGGGTCATTTTTACTACAAATGGATCAATAGTAGCAAAGTCAGTATTGTTTCTGTAAACGTTTCGATTACCATTTCTGCTTTTAAACGTCCTAACCGTATTACTTAACGTTTCATAAGTGTTAAAAGGACCTCTATTGCATATAATTCCTTTATTTTCCAGATCGTCTATGATTTCTTGTTTTCGGTTAGCCGATAATTTATTTTGAGCTGGAACATCTGGAAGTTTTGAGAACTTTTCATCAGTATACTTTTTAGCACTTAATTTATTTCCTAGAGGCCTTATTTGAGAAGTGTAAGCATTAATAACCTCACTATAATTATTAGCTGCTGCTGGTATCGTTTGCGAATATTCTTGACCTTGAAGCATTCTGGGAGAATCAAAGATGGGTGTATTAGCATTAGTCATTGCCATAGCGCCATGAAGCCCTGCTTGAGTTAAGTTTTTAAGTTGTGCAATAGGTTTTAAATTACTTTGAGATAATAAAGTTACTCGTTTGATAGGTTTCATTTGCAAAGCTTTACTCCCCATCACATCCGCTTCGCGTTCCAAACTAGCATCATCATTCACGTTGACCTTGCCTTTGAGCTGCATGATAGGTTTTACCCGACCTTGCTTTTGTTGCACCACATGCCAGGCTTCGTGGGGTAGGTGCCTTTCTTGTCCGGGTGCTACGTGAATGTCTGTACCTTGGGCATAGGCATGTGCCTGAAGTTGTGCTGGTCTACTGGAGTTGTAATGCACCTTTACATCATCCATAGCGTAACCGGATAGATTCTCAATACCTGATTTCAGGTTATCCGGTAAACCGGTTTTATTCGCTTTTCGCTGGATAGTATGCGTATTAGCAGAATCTTGTAATTGAGTTACCCGCTGCGTAACAGGTCGTTGATCGTTGAACTGAGCAGTGCCATTAGTTGCAGGTGCTTGTTCAGGTGTAGTGGAAGTATGTGTTGCGTGTGTTTTCATAGGAGATTTACTTAACTGGCACTTGTGTAACCATCAGGACCATGTTCGGTGTTTGTAACATTACCTGTCTGATTTCTGGCATTCTTGTCTTCATCACTGAGTGAGCCCACACTTGTTTTTGGAGCAAGTGCTAAACCATGAGATACCGCATAACTTAAGCGTTTAGCAGAATAGGTTTCCATATCTTCAGAATTCGCCTCGTCTTTATCTTTCGGACTCCCAAGATTAGAGGTAATCGTGCCACTTACTGCAGCAGGATGTACAGCTCCGTAGTTGGTGCCACCGCCCCAGCTACCTATGGAAACTTTAAACCCATGTTGACTGGTGTTGATGTTAGGTGTACCAACTACTTCTACGGTGTACCAGATAGGATTTTGATTGCCCCATAGCTCTTCTTTCGCATAGTTTTCAGTGGTCACCAAATGCTGTTTGTTGGCAGCTCGTGTAATGGGGAAGAGGTTATTATTCATAGCCTTACCACCTAAGTTGTCATTCAATAAATGTCCTTTCACCAAGTCGCCACCAACAATTCCATATTGATTGCGAATAGCCGACATCATAGCATCCTGATCTTTATTCAAGTTGGCGCTTTCTCCTTGAACCAATGAGCCTGGTTCAAGCCAAGCTTTCATAATATGTCCTACTTTGGTTTGATTACCGTTCCATGCGAAATTCTGTCCTTGATTAATAACTTTAGATTTCAACTGAATAGGTAGGCTGGCGTTATTCGCCATCTGTTGAATAGTATTGATACGAGAAGTGGATGGCCTATTATCATTGAAAGAAACACGTTGAGCAGTTATTGGTTGTTGAATAGGTGCAACAGTTTTTTCTACGTGACTCTGCTCTTTCATTAAGTAAGGGTTTTGATAAGTTAATACCTTTCAATTAAGAACTATAGATGATAAAAGACAATAGGTATAAATACCTGTTTTCAATGTGTGTAGTTAATCAATGAACTAGCATTATCACGACAATCTTTCTACCTCGAACTAGCTAGGTTTGACGTATGAATAAATCCAATAAAATTTTAGTAATCATTGTAGTAGCGCAGTTCTTTTGTACTTCACTGTGGTTTGCTGGAAATGGTGTTATTCAGGAGTTGATATCCAATTTCCATCTTGAACAGCAGGCATTAGGACATTTAACATCTTCAGTGCAATTAGGGTTCATTATTGGAACCTTAGTGTTTGCCGTTTTAGCAATAGCAGATAGGTTTTCACCATCTAAAGTGTTTTTCGTGTCAGCCGTAATTGCTGCCTTAAGTAATCTTGGGGTAATTTGGGAACAAAACACACTTTCTACCTTGATGGTAGAACGTTTTTTTACGGGCTTTTTCTTAGCAGGTATTTATCCTGTTGGAATGAAAATAGCTGCCGATTATTTTGAAAAGGGACTAGGGAAATCCTTAGGGTTTTTAGTAGGGGCATTGGTTTTGGGCACTGCTTTTCCCCACTTGTTAAAAGAAGTGTCTGGTAATATACCATGGCGGTTTGTAATTATAACCACATCATCGTTAGCCACATTAGGAGGTGGCTTAATGTTATTGCTAGTTCCTGATGGTCCAAATAGAAAGGCCAGCAAGAAATTTGAGGTAGCTAAAGTGCTTAGTATTTTTAAAAATAGATCTTTTCGATCTGCAGCATTCGGGTACTTTGGGCACATGTGGGAGCTATATGCTTTTTGGGCCTTTGTACCATTAATGATTACAGCGTTTGTATTAGATTCAGCTCAAGAATTTCCAGTAGCACTATGGTCTTTCGTAATAATTGCAGTGGGAGGAATAGCTTGTGTAATTGGTGGGTTTGTCGCTACTAAACGTGGAGCTAAATCAACAGCAGTTTGGGCACTAGGTTTGTCATGTCTGTGCTGTTTGGTAGCTCCAATGGTTTTGGAATTCGCAAGTGGAGGAATATTGCTACTCTTCTTATTATTTTGGGGAATGGTAGTAGTAGCCGATTCTCCTTTATTTTCTACGTTGGTTGCTCAATCTGCTCCTGCTGCATTCAAGGGAACGGCATTAACCATTGTGAATTGCATTGGCTTTTCTATTTCAATCGTAAGTATTCAGTTGTTGAATTCAGTTATATCTATAGGAAGTGTAAATCCTTGGTATTTTATGATACTCGCTCTTGGGCCTATTCTAGGCTTATTGGCACTGGAATCGCAGAAGCAGGGTTAGATCCATTATAAAGAAATAACTCCATCTTCAATTTCGAAGCTATATAGTACTGAAGTATCAACTGATTTACCATTAATAGTTCCTGCCTTCCATGATTTCATTTGTGAGAATACGGCCACAATTTGTTTGTCTAGCTCAGGACTTTTTGTCTTGTTGTCAATTTCACATTGAACCATTTCTCCTTTGCAGTTTACAATAAGGTTGACCATTCCTTTGTCAGTATAATTGGTGTTATCCTTTAAGAAGTCAACTTTTTCATTCAGTTGAATTGTTAGTTGTTCATCAGTTAATGGAGCTTTGGCCTTTACCTGCCTGTTTCCAGGGAAGGGAAGAATGGCAATAACATTCGAATTGTCGCAAACTCCAGGAATAGGTTCTTTTACCTCCATTCTGGCAACCATGTTATTGAGGGAAGAACTGTTTTTGGAAGAAGAACATGCTGTGGTTAGTAAGAATGAAATAATAGTAGACGTAATGATGATCTGTTTCATGTATAAGAAGTTAGATGTGAAAGAAATTCTATTCGTGAAGAGACAATATAATTTGATTAGTCCACATCAGAAGAAGAAAAATAATTACCCCTAGTGTAATTGGCCAACTAATTATTGTTTTTTCATGATCTGATATAAACCAGCTTAAATTTTTAAGAAGGCTAGGGGACTGCTTTTTCAATCTATTTACTACAAGTCGGTTGTTTATTCTTTTAATCCAATGTAAAAGAATCGCTGCTACAATAAATATTATGGTGAATATGATTTTGTCTTGAACCTTCATGAATTCCCTTTATTTAGTAGCTAATTTTGAAACCTATCGTGAATTTCATTTTGAAACGAAATGAGTGGGTTAAGAAAAAAGCACTACAGTTCTTTATGGAACTCAAACCAGAAAAAATCTGAATTTTCATCAATGAATAATTGACTATTTAGTTCATGATCATGACTTGAGGAACTGAATTTTAAAGTGTCACGACTCGTATTTAATTGTCCGTAGTAGTATGCGTTTTTTTTCTTGATTTTAAATTTGAAAAGATTATCAACTTCTTCATAGTTAAGTAGTTCAAGCTGAATAGTATCAATTCCACTTTTTGAATAGAGAGTCATTTTCAAATGATTATCATAAAAGCGCAAGAAGGTACTTGTTTTAATCGGTTCATCCGAAATAGATGAATTGAAACTTTTGTGACTTACCCAAGAGCTGCTTTGTAGATAAGCATGTAATGATGAAGCTGAAATAGCTACCACTATGATGATTGAGATGGCTTTCATTTACTTTTAATCATATTTACTTAGTGCTTAATTATGCTATTCCACTTTGTCAATAGTAAAAGGGGTAGTGTAGATTCGATTAGAATATCCATATTTAGCATAAATGTTCAGTGCGGAAATAGCAATAGCTATGTACGTTATTATGATAGCCAGCCAGCTGTATCTAGTTGGAGATTTATTAATGCTTACGAGGGTAATAAAAGAAATGGAAAGAAGGCATAAATTAAATGTATGTAATGCTTGAGGTTCTATTATAATGCCTAAAAATAATAATGGCGATTCAAGAAAGACTATAAATATGGAAATAGGAAGAGAGTATTTGCTAATAGTATTCATTATTAGTTAACTAGTCGAATTGGTTTAGGTAGAGTCGATTTCTTATTCCATTGTTTTATGTTCCTCTTAGTAAAAATGTGAATGAAAAACAATAGGATTAAAAATCTATTCATTAGTGATGATTAAGAATAATAGATAGCGATTATGTAATGTTAGTTATGTAACGATTGGTTGGCTAAATTACTGCTTTAACTCACTCAACGAACGTTCTATTTGTTGCAGATACACTTCATCAAATAGTTCTACATAGCTATCAGAAGTTTTATGTCCTTTTTTAATTAGGTCTAGGGCTGTTTGGATACTTTCTAAACCATTGGTAGTGTCGTTTGCAGCTAGTTGTGCCAAACCTTTATAGTAAAACGACTCGCTACTTCGTTCCCAAGAGTCAATGGTTTTATCGTAAAAAATAATGGCTTCTTCAGGCTTGTTTAATAGCTGAAGTGTTCTAGCTTTTTGATAGTACAATTGATGCGAAATCCAGTTTTCATCATGATCGGTTAATTCCGATTCAATCGCTAAATCAAATAGTTCTAATGCTTTTGAGTAGTTTTTTAGCCCTTTGTAACATAATCCCTTCGCATAAAGAATATTGTCATCACTTACGTAGTCAACATAATCTGGAGTGTAGGAATCATATCTGTTCAAGTAGGTTAAAGCCTTGTTATAGTCTCGGTAGTAATAGAGTAGAACCCAGCCATAATAATCATCAGCGTTTTCTGGTTCCATCTCAGAAGCTTTATTAAGATACTCGATGGCTTTGTCATAATTACCATTCTTAGTGTTTTGAACAGAAATAGAATGGTATTGAGAAGCGCTTACGAATGGAGAATTGTCTAATGCTTCTTCAATCATTTCGTTTCCTTCACCATCGTAACCGAACCATTGCGATTGAGAGCCAACCAATAGTTTCAGTATGTAATACGGTTGTGGCTTGACTATTACAAACAATGCAATAGCCAAAACGAGTATAGTAAATATACCACCCAATATGCGTTTAAGCCATTTGATCATTTTGGAAGTACTTCAGTGATTTGTCCATCTACAAGTTTAATAGCCAGAAATTTGAACGAATTAACGGGTTCGTTATCTTCATTCTTTCCAGGAATCCAACCATCTAATTGCTTTGCGATCGAAAGTAATTGTGAGGAGACCGAGTCGTTAAGCGTGATTGCTTGATAGTTCAAACTGAATTGATTGACTTCAAAATTTCCTGTTTCGCCTAAGCAGTTTACATCAAACCGAATCTTAATAATACCCGAGTTTTCTCCATTTAAAACTGGAGTGAATTTTGTACGGAACTGTTCTTTAATGGCATAAGTGCCACCTTTATATGTTACGCCAGTAAAGTAATAGGGCTGGAGTACTCCTATGCCACAGAGATCAAGTTCTCCAGATTTTCTATTACATGATAATAGTGCGAAGGTGAATAGAATGTAGATGATTGTTTTCATTGTATTCTTTTAGACAGGCAAAAGTAAAGTGACCTAGCGTTATTTGATTTCTAAGACACTAAATACCTAACGTTATTTGATCTTTTACCTTGTGATAGTGTAACGAAGCTTTGATACATTCTTTTAATTCAAGTTCAGGAATCTTCTGGTTTAAATGAAAAACAATGGCTCTCTTACCTTCATATTGAAATGTATGATTGAAAACTAGCCTAAATGTATCTACAAGTCTACTAGAGCATTGAAAGTACATGGCGTATTGATCTGGTGTTTTTGCTTTCCAATCTATTCGTAACGTACTACCATTTTTAGTAATAAAGCTGGGTTCTCCCCATTTTAATGTTTCTTCTAAAACGGTTACATCAGCCATCTCTTCAGCAGTTTCAATTACTAACGCTCTAAGGTGTTGAAGTTTACCCCGAACAAAGTCGGGGTAATTTGAGAAAACCTCTTCTACTTGAGGGTTTGTATGTATCGTTAGTCTATTCATTTGTCTCTGCGATTCCTACATAGAAATCTACCTCGGCATTTGAAGGATCCTGTGCCTTTTCTCCAAAAATCTCAAAATCGGCCACATAATTCCTGTTTAATTCCATTTTAAATATAGTTGACCAATGATCAACAATTAAGCCCTGCATCAAATCTCCTTTCGCTGATGTTTTGATATATTCTCCACCATCAAACGATTTTCCAATCATTCCTTTTGGTGTATCTGTTAAATTCTCCACTTTACACCCTATTATAGTGGTGTAAGGCTTGGTATGATCACCTTCGTAATCTGTATATACAGAATAGATCTCATTATTTACTTTATGAGGGATTTTATCAAGAATGTTATCTGACAAGAACTGCTGCCATAGTTGGGCAATATCTTTGGTTGCTTGGCCATTTTCATTTGTGGTTCTAACAGCGATTCCGACAATACTAAAAGGATCAATTTTTACGGTTTGCATCTTTCAAAATTTTATTGGTTTGGTGCAAACGTAGAATGCCGCTATGCCAAGGGTATGTCAGGGGTAGTTATGTATTTCTTTCGGCATTGCTCTAGGTATTCATGTAGGGTCAGTTTGTGCGGCTCAAAATGCTCTTCCAGAACGGCTAAATTCTGAATGCAGTCAAGCCGAAAAGCCCTAAAATCGTTCCGTAATTTGCAAAAGGCAATAAGCACCCAGTTTTCTTGTGTGGTGTATAGAGCAAATGGTTCTATTTCTCTTTCGCTTCTTACATTTTCCAGCGAGAGATAATCAATGGTTACTACTTGATAGTCAGAAACTGCAGATTGTAATTGAATGAGATATGCACTTGTTTTTTCATTCTCACGGTTGTTGCGAACTTGAATTCTATTGGTGAGTAGATCTGCTTTTTCTTTTTGACTGTACTGTAGTACAGATCTAATCTTTGTTACTACGCTTTCGTAATGTTCTGCCAGAGATTGATCTTTGTTTTGTTTAATAATTTGTTCTGCCGTAATTAAAGCATTGGCTTCTTCTTGACTAAACATTACTGGTGGAATTCTGTAACCTTCTAGCACTGAATAACCTTTTCCTTCTTCTGTTACTATTGGAACTCCCGAATCTTCTAGTGTTCGAATATCTCTATAAACCGTTCTGATGCTTACTCCATGCCTTTCGGCAATCTCTTTGGCAGTTACAATATGTTTTGATTGTAACTGAGTGGTGATAGCTGTTAATCGAGCAAGTCTAGATTTGTCTTTTTGCATCCTTAGTTATTCTTTAAGAGGAAGGGGAGAGATTCTTTCCAAGACCAACCTGTTCTATCAATGATAGAAAAACCAATTTCTTTCAGTTTATTTTTAAAATCCATTTGCTTGTTTAACTCTCTTTTGGGTATAATGAGTGAATTTCCATTTGAAATTTTTAAGAAGAAATGATCAGACGTTTCATCTATCTTCTCTATCTCATTTGTATGAATTTTGCTTTCTCCAGTTTTATTACTTACGATTAACTCTGTATCTCTTAATGTAAGAATCTCAGTCAAACCAAAACGATTAGAATATACTTCATTGATATGAGATCTGTAGTGTTTTTTATACCTCCAGATGAAATATTTAGGGTAGTACAAACCAACAAGTATGGCAACTACGATGAAATATAAAGTCATAGAGATGTTTTCTTTTTGGAAGAAAATAAAAGCCCCAATTACAGCACCTATAGGTAATAATAGATGTCCATTTCTTTTCTTTTTATTGATACGCTTGGACTGAGAGGCTGTGAATAGTTGAAAATTTAGAAAATCTGATTCGTCTAAGGTGTATTGAATGGTCATTTGTTGAACAATTGGATTTTGTTGTAATTGTCATATGCTATGCTTTTTGCAACTCTGGATCCTGCGAATAAGATTAAACAAACCCCAGTAATGATAACCCAAGTGGGCGTTTTCATAGTTTCTGACAATTGATTGAGTGCTAAGGTTCCAAATATATTGATGAGCTACTAAAAATAGCAAGAGAGAAATCTTACTGATTACCTACGGGTTATGTTAAAAATCTTCATGTTTAATTCATACTTTTGTACTTCATGAGAACAAATTCTCCTTACATAATAAGCTCTCCGGAGTCGGTGTAATAGGCAGTAATCCGAATTGAGACTTCAATTCATTACTGTCGAAACTTCTCGTAAGTTCTATGCTACGGTGTATTAATCGCAACAGCATAGCAATCTCTTTTTTATTGTTATTGGTTTATAGTAATTCCATCTGGAATACACAGTTTATGCGTTTGTGTTCTGGCTGAATTGCTTCCTATTGAGTTCATTGACAGGAAAAAAGGAGAAACATCTTTTAAGGAATTATCAAATTGATACAAGTGCAACACATTTTATATAAAGATGGTCTTGACGCGGAGATCATTGAATTATTCAAACAAACGTTTACCGATTCTGAAGAAGAAAAAGAAGGTGAGGTGATAGGTGCTCTAGTAAAGCGATTTCTAGAAAATACCCCTAAGAAAGACATCCATATTTTTTTAACGATTGATTCTGATCAACTAGAAGGTGGAGTGATATTTTCTAGGTTGACTTTTGAAGAAAGTAAGAGGAATATATGGCTGCTATCTCCAGCTGCAGTTATTACTTCTAAACAAGGAGTAGGATTGAGACAGGACCTAATCAAGTACGCACATAATTTCTTAAAGAAGAAAGGAGTACAACAAGTGGTTACTTATGGAGACATCAATTTCTATTCTAAAGTAGGATACGAGCCTGTAGCGCAGGAAGTTCTTCCTTCTCCATTAAAGCTGACATATCCAGAAGGATGGATTGCTCAATCACTAGAAGGTAAAACCTTGAAACCAATTAAGGGCAAATCCTACTGTGTAGAGGCTCTTAATGTACCAGAGTTATGGTAAGAAAGATAGAAGTAAAGCAAGAATACCACGCCTTTTTTAATAATCGTAATACTGGAGGAAATGACAGATAAAAACTATAAAATAGAAGACCTAGGGTTTAATCAAAGCCATAGTGAATATAGAACGAACCAGAACCTAAGCAACTTTGATATAGGGCGGGTAACTCTTGAACATAAAGAGAGGTACATTGTATTGACCGAACAAGGTGAGCTAGAATGTGAATTGATAGGGAACCTAAGATATACTGCTCAAACTAGAGCTGATTTACCAGCTGTAGGTGATTGGGTGGCACTTAGTGAATATGATATAGACAAAGGATTGATTCATCGTTTATATCCAAGAAAAAATGCACTAGAGCGCCAGGCTGTAGGTAGAAGTAGCGAAAAGCAAATGATAGCTTCAAACATTGATTATGGCCTTATTGTACAGTCGGTAAATAGAGATTACAGCATCAATCGACTAGAACGGTACATTACTATTTGCCACGCAGCTAGTATTAAACCCATTATCATTCTAAACAAAGTTGATTTAATTGAAGAAGAAAGGCTTACAGTTATACTTAGCGATGTGAGTACACGGATCAAAGATACAAGGGTACTACCTGTTAGCAATTTGACTGGTGAGGGACTTGATCAAATTACGGCTATGATAAAGAAAGGAAGTACTTATTGTCTGCTAGGATCTTCAGGTGTTGGTAAGTCTACCTTAATTAATAGTTTAACAGGTGATGCGAGTATGAAAACAGGAGCCATTAGCAAAGCTATTGATAGGGGGAAGCACGTATCAACACACAGAGAACTTATTGTGCTTCCATCTGGTGGAGTTGTTATTGATAATCCTGGAATGCGAGAGGTTGGAGTTACCGATAGTTCAACAGGTATGGGAAAAACCTTTGAACAGATATATGCATTGGCAGAAGAATGTAAGTTTAATGACTGTAGCCACCAAAATGAAAAAGGGTGTGCAATTCTGGCTGCGCTCGAATCTGGAGAGTTGAATGAAGAGACTTACGAAAACTATATGAAGCTAGAAAGAGAACAGGCTTATTTTGCTACAACTGTGCATGAAAAACGGAAAAAGGATAAAGCGTTTAGTAAAATGGTAAAACAGGTCACTCATCAAAAATCTATTAGAAAGAGATGATTAAAAAAGGAGCAGTCGTTTAAAACTGCTCCTTTTTATATTTAATGCGCCTTGCTGTAGAATAAAACAGGGCTAATATCCCACACTATTCTACAACGGTGCCTAACTAAATCATTCAAATAGGCACGGCATCTTTCTTTAAGCTAGTTTTTGTGCAATAATTGTATGCATTCTATGGATATGTTCATCTACTTTGATTACCATCTCATTTCTTTGTAGCATCTGACAGATTTCGGATGGTTGAATTCGTACTTTTTCATAAGTACTTACTTTTTGAATCCATCTTCCGTCTATTTTTTCGTTTAATAGATCTGTTATGCTAACCTTATCAACTTGATATTCTAGAATACAAGTCAATATGCGATCATTTGAGCTTTTGACTGGAATGAATCGTTGTTGATCGGTTAATTCGTTTGTGTAGTCTCTAAACGTTAGAATCAAGTAGCCTCCAATAGTTAAGATTTTCGATGAGTCTGAAATCAATTTTTCAATTTGCCCTTTACTATCAAGGTGGGGAAGAGTATCCCCACAGCAAACGATTAATTCTGGTTGTAGATGTTCAAACTCGCTAACGTTTGTTATGTCAGCCAATTCTGTTTTGATATCAGTAGCTTGAGGGTTTGAACGAAGCTCGTTTAGTAACTGTTCGTTAAAGTCTATAGCTGTAACGTCATACCCCAAATTCTTTAACGCAAAGCTTTGTATTACATTTCCCGCTCCTAAATCAATTGCAACGGCATTGTTAGCAGGTTTTATTGAGTGAGAGGCTAGTAAGCTTTCAAACTCAGTTGATTTAGTTTTTAAGTCGCCCATCATCCAAGAGTAAAATTCTGCAAGATGTTTTTCGTAATGTTCTTTCGTTCTCATCCTGTTTTTCTAAAGACTTAAAGTAGTTGAAGATAGGGAAGATGTGGTCGCATTTTGTATAGCCAGTGTTGTGTACTGGTATTATTAGGTTATTATCATTTAAGTATTATTGATTGTTGAAAATAGATCTTTTGTTTATCATAGGTTTATGTTCAACGGTCCTATCAATTCGCAATATTTTACAATACCAGATGATGGCATTAAAGCCAAACTTCATACATTCTTATTGTAGATCTTAATGTTTATGGGTAATGTTAATTGCGTTTTTTTACATCATTTTCAGTGCGCTGGATAGTTCAGCGTTCGCTTTTAGTTTCTCTTTAAAACAGTCTGAATTATAGAAGAAATGTTTCTTTTTACTGTATTTTAGAAATATAGCGTGCACTTTTCTTGGATCTTTGTATATCTCATTAGAAGGAACTAGGTAGGCAATCTCACCGTCAATTGATTCTGATTTCTCGAAATAGTAGAATTTATAAGTAGCGGATTTACCATCTACGGTTACAAGAGCAATTTCCTCACCATTAATTCTATTTACTGCAGCCAAAAAAGGTTCTTTTTCTTTTGTTGAGTAACTCATTGGGATTAATTCCAGGCAGTCTGATAGGAGATGCTGGCCTTTAAACTTTTCTTTTTCTTGATGAGTAGTAGTTGCTGAATTTATGAAAGTTAATAGACCAAATGTCATTTTCAAAATAATGTTCATGCGCTTTTTTTAATCAACACCAACGTTTTTAGCTATGAAAAGTAGGGCTTTTTATTCGTTACATTTGTATTAAAATGTACTCATGAGTGCTCTACATGTTGATAACATCTTTTATATCCACCAACTGAAAAGTTCGAACGGTAGAACAGAGTATAAGTAGTCCTATTTCTTGTAGTCAATGTTGGGCTGCTATTTGGTTAATTTATTTCTCAGTTAAGTGATGATAATAGAGCTTAAGGAGTAGCTTGGTTGCTTCTTCATCATTAAGTGATTTATTGGACTTTTCATATTCAGATAAATTTAAAGTTTTAGGTTCTATCCAATTGGTATTAATTTCTTGGAAGAGTCTAGATTCTTTGTCAAAGCAGGACAAGTAATAATCCAAACCAAATACTTGAAAAGCAACTTGATTTGATTTGCTGCCCATGTACTCATCTATTATTTCGAAAGCTGAATCCAAACTTGTAGGTGTCCTGAATTCAAATGGTTCATTAAGAAAAATGGTAGGGGTATAGCCATATATGGTAAATTCCCCTCCTGAAGTATCGGATTCTACAAAAGGAAGTCCGTCTGACCATGTTTTTTTAATAAACCATATACCCATTACAATTGAATAGTCAGCTAATTGTATTGATTTCAAGCTATTGGTTAAAATCTTAAAAATATTTACATGAATATCTTCAGATAATGAGTCAAGCGGATATCCTTTTCCAAAAACGATTTTGATACTATCTAATGAACCATTTCTAACACGAAATTCACGGAAAACTACTCCTTCATTTTTACTTGTATAAAGGATTTTTATAAAATCGCTATCGTTTATTGTCCCATAAATTGATTTGTTGCTTTTATAATAGAAATCATTCCAGTCAATTTCAGCTAGCTTGTTGATTTCTTCTTGTCTTAAAAACAACTCATCTTTTGTTAATGAGTCAATTACGCGCATCATTATTTGAGCATAAGATGAAATGCAGAAAAAGAAAAGTGCAATGGAAAAGAAAAATCTCATTTTGTTATGTGGTCTAACGTTCTCGGTGATGAAATTTAGAGCTTTTTAAAGATATCGTTTCTGTCTCCTGACATAAAATGATGTAGGAAAGTTCGAACAGTAGAACAGAGTAGTGGTTGTTCTATTTTGGATAGCCATTGTTTTGCACTTCCTTCATCAATTCGTTAATTTTTGACTGCTCTTGAATAACTATACTTTCAAAGTATTTAGTGGCTGGTTCATTTTTCATCTTAATTGATGCTTCAAGTTTTTTCTTTGCTTGATTTAATGATTGAAAGTACCCTAAATTCGAAATCCCAAATTGATAGCACTCCTCTAAAAAAATGTATGTTTTGGTACTTTGGTTAACTATATCAATACAAGTATCAGCAATTTGTCCCATTCTTCCTTCGTCAAGATTTTTGCTAAGTGCAATGGCTCTTTTTATGCTTAACCAACTTTGCTTGGTTTGTTTTAATTTTAAATGAAGTTCTGCTATTTCAATAAAATTATATGCTTTCAAATCATCATTTTGAGAAAAATCCAAAAGCTTTTCTGCTATTTCTATTTGGGTTTCATAGTCTTTTAATCTTCCACGGTAATATTTAAGAGCTAATAATGAGTCCTGAGTGATAGTTTTAAGCCCTTTCTCGTATTCATCAACTAATTCCTGAGCGGACTTAAAGTCGTTTAATTCAAAGGATAGGTCAATTAAATATTCTAAATCTAGACTGTTAAAATTGCTGGGATACCAATCAGTTCTTTTGTTTTCTAACCAGTCTTCTATATCTTCTTCTGATAGTTCACAACTATCTTTTGACTCGAAATAACTATGAAAGGCTTCTCTTATCTCTTTGGGTGATGTCTTTATTTGGTTAAAGGTTTTTTCCACCCCTGCACTCAGGATATGCTCCCAATCAAATCCACAATGGGTGTCAAAATTCGAAGTTTTCGCTTTTACAAATAGATCCACGTTTTTTGGGTTCCTGAAATCAGCAAGGAGAAACCCGGCTCTATTCAAGTTATCTGAACATCCCTGAAAAGGATCATTTGATCTGTTTTTAATTTCTTCAGACATCAAAAACTGGACAAGCTCTTGGTCAGTTTGTTTCTTATCAAATTGCAGCGAGATCAATATTTCTGTGCGCCTGTCTTCGTTTTTATCTAAATAATCTTCGGAAAACACATCTTGAACCCATGCCAATTGATTCCAAAGATCTTTTTCTTGTCTATATCTATTGAGCTTATCTCTGATTTTTTTCAGCATAATTGTGTAGAGAATGGCTTGGCTAAAACAGCATTTGCTTCAGCAAAGGTTGATTAATGTAGTTTAAAGTTTTGTTATGGTGTTTTCTTTTATTCCTATTTGTGGGTAAACCACCTCCTTTATGTAATCCATCACCGCATCACCTGCATCTGCAATTCTGGCATTCCTTTTAATTAACTCAGGTCTCACTTTTTCTGCGATACTTTCTCGTTCCTTGTTTTCTTTGTATGAGTATTCTTCAGGCGAAACTGTGTTGTCATAGAGAAGAATACAAATAGCTTCAACCAGCACATCAATTTTTGATTTTAAATACTTTGATTCATCAATTGCTTCTAGAAGCATATGGAAGTATTTATATTCAGCAAGCAATAGTTCCTGATCTTGCTCCATAAAAAACAATTCAGGGTTATAGCCCCATATGTCCAAAAGTTCTTTGTCTAAAGTTAGATGATGCTGTCCGAGAGATTCACAACTAATACTTCCGCAATTAGAACAAGGCATTTTCCAAATTTTACTTGAATCGTAAAGTTCAAATGCTGCTTCGACTTTTGTCAGTTCAATTGAATCGATATGTTTACAATCCTTACAAGTCCTTGTTAATTTATACTCCATCTGTTTTTAATTGAGCATAGCGACCAATATATGGAGCGCAGTAGTTAGGTCAAGGTAGATGTTTCCGTTTAGAAGAGCGCAAAATCCAGTAGCGAATTTTGTGGCAACCAAATTAAAGCTGAAGCCAACTAAATCACTTGACTCACTATGAGCTATACACCCTCTTAGCTATGGTTTCTTATTATTATTCGTACATCATTTTTATATTTTCTGTCTTGAAAATCAAGTACAATATTGTCCTTATCAACTGACTTTTTAAAGTCAGTAATTGTATATATGTCATATATACCCGAAATTTTCTCATCTCCATTTGTGAGAAATCTAATGGGTGGTAAATATTCCGTTATTATTATACTAGACTCTTTCCCTCTAGTCTTGCTTATGGGAAATATGAAAATTGATTTTTCTGTTTCAAAAACATCTGCTTTTTCAAAGTCGTAATCAATCATTTCGCTTATTGATTCACCATAATATTTGAACTTATTGCTAAATGAAACTTTTGTTGAGTAGGAATCAATGTCAGTATTAAATTGTTGAGTTAAAACATATTGATTAATGGATTTGAAGTGCTTAGAAGTTCTTTTGTAGATTTTATAATGTAATGTCATTGGGAACAAATAGAAAACAAGACCATATCCCAATATGTTGAAGAGTGTTATAGCGAAAAATACATAAATCACAACTCTAATGGATAAGGATGTAATAGCAAAGCATACAAAAAGGAAGATAGAAAAAATTGCCATTTTCCTGTTCTTTTTCAAATTCGCAAAAATGTCTGAACTATGAAGTTTTAGGTACTCAAAATATGTTTCTGTTCTATAGTTCATTTAATGATAGCTAGCATTCTCAATTATGAAATTTAGGGCTTTTTGCGGCATCATTTCTCTATCCCGACAGTTACTGTCCTTTTCTTATGTCAAGGTTAATAGAATTATTGATCCAAAATGAATAGTTGCTCCATTCTCAATCAAGAAAGTTTTTTTACTTTTTAGCTATCTCAAGAGATAAGATGATTTTCGATTTCCATTCTTCGCTGTTTGGTATTTCTAATCTTTCAATTTCTATAGCAATGCTGTCTAAGTCTGCTTGTTCATGTATTGGACTTTTTAATTCTTCAATTATGTGTTCTCTTGAAAGCGAAGAATTTTTTGAGATAAGCTCCAAAAATCTGTTTGGTTTTTTTCCGATAACCTTGAAAAGAAGCTCATTTGACCATTCCGAATATTCTGCATTGTCGTTACAGCTCGCGTGAAAAGTTGCTAAGAAGTCGGCAATTAAAGCAATGTCAAGATTGTCGATATTTTTTTCAGTTTTTCTAAGGATGTCCGTTGTACACCAATAATTAACATAGCTCATGTCTGTTTTGTCCAACTCCGATTCTTTCGGGGTTCTGTCATTTGGCGAAAGTTGCTTTGTTGCGGTATCCGATTCAACAGGTATATTATCGGATACTTTTTTTACACGAGGCTCGAAACAGCTAGTCAGAAAAAAAAAGGTTAAGATATATGAGAAAGCTTTCATTTCTTTTATTGATACTAACGTTTTAGGTATGCGTATTGCGAATTTTGGAACATTGTACCTGTTCACCGACAGCACTGATAGCTAAAGCTGTGATTTGTGTTTTTTAAATTTATACAACGAAACGTTAACTGAAAACTCATGAGCTAATTAAAAATAAATATGCTGTGAGTAAAGCGGAGCTTTGGTGAACTAGAGACAGAGCCTTTCGATTATCTCGTCAACTCGTATTGCGTATAGGTTTTGGTTAGCAACCGTTCTTAATTTTTTCATTCTGTCCCGTCCGAAAGGAAAAGTGACATGTCGAAACAGTACATTAATACAATTGTCTTTTGATAAAGTTCCTTTTTTAAATCTGCCTTATCCATTGATAAGTTAATAGCTCCAGCAATTACTCCTGGACTGATATTAGGTACTTGCTTTATAGTCTCTAATGTGGCGCCAAAGACATAATAGGAGGATGTAGTGTCAACAGTTGCTTTGTTGTCAATGTAATTGTTTGTAAAGCAGTTTAGTTGTGTTTTAATAATAACATCTTGGTCAGAAAGTCCAAGTTTGTTCTTAATTGCAACAACCTTCTTTTTGTCTTTGAAAACCGGAAATTGATAAGAGGGGCTTTGCCAATAGTTAAGAATGTCTTGGTACTGTTTGTCTTTGGAGTCCGAGGGGTTACTTATTTTTCCTGAGGCAAAGTAGTTTTCGAAAACTGTCTGAAGTTCGTTCCAGCTAACATTTCTACTGTCAAACCAATCGTCAAGACACTTTTCTGTCTCAATTTCAAGTTTTGTGTAGTTGTCATAGTTGCTAGATGACTCCTGTCCACACGCATAAAGTGTCGCAAGGAGTAGGAGGAAAGTCAGATGTATTAATGTCTTCATTCTTGCTTTTTTTAATGGTTTCCAACGGTTTGTGTATGGAATTAAGGGCACTTTACGTCATGTAAGTTAGTTTTCAAATGTACTTAAGAATATTGCTCTATTATTTATAGTTAGTGTTGTGTGTTGATTTTTGCAATTTTTCTTTTGTCTTATTGATATATTCGGTAATCAAATGGGTGTTTTTGTCAAATTCATATGCCATTTCAAAATGCTCTGATGCTTTTTCAAACTCTCCTTTATCATAGTGATAAATACCAAGGTTTCTGTAAGCATATGAATTCTTGTTGTCCCATTTTCCTTGAGGTTTATACCATTCATACAAATTGGATAAATCATTTTTATTCCAGAAGGAGATTAGGTCAATTTCTTCAAGAATTTGCTCGCAAAATAGTTGTGTGTCTTTTTGGTTTTTCCAACTCGATGCCTCTCTAGATTCTAAAATGTTAATGGATTTTTTTGCATCAGATAAAATCGTATTAATCTCGAATTTATCATAATATGCCAGTTTTCCCATTGATGACCTAATTTTAGATTCCACTTCTGAATTCATATTTTTTTTAATTGTATCTAACGATTTTGGATATGAAATTTAGAACTTTGTTTCTATCGTATTATCCCCCGTTCGGATACACATGTGAGCGGGGGAAACCAGAATCGAAGGTCACAAGGAGCTTGCGCTCATTTCATGAAGCTTTAGCACTCGTCTTAAGTCCCGACAAGCTCATCAAAATCTAATTGAATAGCAGTTTAAACCGAAAAATAGGGGTGCTTAATAGCCATATATCGAAGTCAATTATCCGAAAAATAGGGGATGAATTAGTTACCACTGTTGGTGTTATTTTGTAATTTTTCCGTTCTTCTGTACTTCAAAATATTCTTGTCTATTTTCAGCATATTCAATTTTGATTTTCATGTTGGGCATAATCATACCTGAATAATATTCACCTTTCTCATCATTCCAAACTGCTAGTTTCATGGATGAAATTATGTTGCCTACAAAGTCGTAAGTCCGAACGATAAACGTGTAGTCTCTACCTTGTGAGTAGTTGTTTCTTCGATTGATCAGAAGTAAAACATAATTTTCAGTTACGAGTCTTTCGTGTGGGTAATATCTGACTTTTCTTATGATCGGGTCAGTATACGATGAGTCATTAAACGTTTCGAAGACAGATTCTAGCTCATGGTCTGTTAAGAATAACTTTAGGTTTTTATCATCAATTGGAAAAATATTCGCTGATTCTGTTAGGTAAAGTATTGAATTGTAATCCTGGAAGTCTCCGAGTGTAAAGCCCTTAGGAAGTCTCTTTATGTCCGAGAAATATGAGATGTTAGGGGCATCTTCGTAATTGACATCAGAAAAATTCGAGATTGGCTCACTTACAATCTCTGTGGCTGTTTTAGAGTCGCTATTCCGACAAGACATCAAATTTGAAATCAATATGATGATTAAGAATAGATGGATTAGCTGTTTCATTTCAAATTTTTGCCAACGTTCTGTGTATGTTGCGTATCCTGAAGGGTATGCACTATTACCCTTCTTGACACAAGTTTTTATTTATACTTTCTTGTTTCTAATAGCACTCTTTTGTCTTTAAAGATGACATACTTTTCAGTCCATCTATTCTGGTTGTCATAGGAATATTCATATTGTTCTTCGGGTGCGTGTCGATTACCGCCAATCCAAATTGCTAATGGTTCATCTTCCTGTCTGACGATACCTGGGATTAAACTGTATTTCAAATCGCCATGCTCATTGTAGTCGAGAATTTCAGAAGTTCGAAGGGAGTCTGTCTCATGATACATAATTTTAGTTACCTGCCCTTGCTGGTTGTAATTAACGACCTGAATTGAAGTGTCACTATTTGATGGAGTATAGCGAATTGTTTTTGTTGGTTTATTCAATGCATTAAAGTCATCATATTCTTCGGTCCATAAATGCTCTGTAGAAGTCCAATTAGTCTTCACTATGATTCTTTTCTCGGAATCGTAGGTATAAGTAATCCAATTTGTGTCGATGCGATCTTTGTCGTTAATCGAATAAGTTTGAATGCTGTGAGTTAAGTTGCCAAGGCTATCGTATAAGTACTCATACTTAGCTAATTTCTTCAACTTGAAATAGTTCACTGATTTGATAGCTTGTCCATTCTCGTTGAAGTGGTATTTAGCACGATATCCTTTTTTGGAGCAACACCCATTAAAAGACTTGATTGTCAAAGTCAACACGTTTTGGAGTCTGTCATTTTCAACATCAAATGACTGAGCGACACAAAAATCAATTGTCAAAATAAAAAATGCTATGAAGGTCAGTGTTTTCATCTGTGTGCCAATGTTTTCGACTATGAAAAGTAGGGCATTTTATTCGTTGGGTTTGTTTTCAAATATACTCATGAATGCTCCGTATTTGATGGCATCGTCTGTCTCCCGACATAAAATGATATAGGGAAGTTCGAACAGTGAACCAGAGTAGAGGTTGATCTATTTTGCTTGGCAAGCGTTATAGCTCGCTTCTTTCTACATAAATCTAACCGGTAATTCGAACCAAACCTTGATTGGGTTCCCTTCCTGGTCAATTGCAGGTTTCCAATTTGGCATTTTAGAGATCACATTAATCGCCTCTTCGTTTAGTAACGGATGTACACCTTTTGTGACTCGAATTGAATCTGTTGGTATTTCACCTGTTTCAGTGATCTGAAAGGCAACATAAACCATTCCATTGATTCCACTATCTTTTAGTTTCTTAGGGTATTTGGTCTTTTTGTTCAAATACTTGAACAATCCTACATCTCCATCTGGAAACTCAGGTGGTGAAAATGAGTTAATCGTGCCCACTGTTTCCGAACTGATACTTTGATTTGATTTAATATCACTTGAATTCGATTCGGTTACTTGTCCAAAAGTATAGAGTTGAAATCCGAAGAATAAAGTGGTTAAAAAGATGAATTTCATTTTTAATGAATTGCAATTTTATTGACTATGAAATGTACAAGCGGTTTGCCAGTAACGTTCTGTGTATGGTGTTGTAGCCCCGAAGGGTGCTATGCAATATACACCTTGTTGGCATTTCGTTTTTTTATTTCATCCAACAGATTATAAAAAGTCCAATCATTATATATAACAAGCCAAATACAATTGGAACATAATTTTCTAATACTGTCAGAGGTAAATACTTTTTCAAATCTTTTCCTTCTCCCAATTCTTTCCATTCAGCAGACCAATAAGGACTTGAGGGTAGTCGTTTTTCTAAATGACCCACAACTTTATATTTTGCAGAGTTCAAGTTTCTATAAGACCTCAATAGCCACCACCATACTACTGTGAGACTTATAATCCCTAATAACGGAAATATGACTAACCATTCTGGGTCTATTAATTGAATTTTCTCGAATAAAAACCCAATTGCTCCAAGTATGGTTGAATTAAGTGTCAAGAAGAAAATGTTTGCCAAATTTCGTCTAGAACTTATTCTGTCTGCCATTTCAACGTACATTTTGTACTGCTCCAAAATGTGATTTTGATACAATTCTTTATTTGACGAATACTCAGTATTTTCAACATTTGACCACAAGTTATCTTCCATCATTTTATGTTAAATCCCTAATTGCTTCGACTATTTTATCTTTTTGCCATTTAACAACTGCATCTGCATTGTCCTTAACCAACTTAGAAGTTCTCTCACTTGCCCAAGGTTCAATTGCAATAATTGGTTTAGGAGTATAAAACTCTGTTTTTGCAATTTTGATTTCTTTATCAATCCATTTGCTATATGAGGAATAGACACCCGCAATTATTAGCACACAAGAACTTGGGGAAATCTTAGCTTTTATTGCTTCATACAGTTGATAATCGTAAGGTGAATTATGAATTGGGTCATCAATTGGGACTGAATAGTTACTATATGGGAAATGCCCTCTATCATCAAGTAGTTTAATCAATTTGTCATAAGCGTCACTATATGCCCAAGAGTGTGAAATGAAAATGTTTTTCTTATTTGCCATTTTAAAAGGTTTTTATTGCTTTTTCAAGATTTTCCCAAGTCCAAGTAATCTTTCTTTTTCTATTTAGTTCTGGTGGTATTGCCCCTTTGTCATTTTTTTTAATGTGCATTCCAATCATCTTTATCTTTTCTTCATTTGCACATTTCATTTCCCAACGTACGCCACTGGCGTGATATGTGTTTTTACTTAATAGAACAATTACTCCATCACACCTTTTAATTTTTGTCCTACATCTTTTTTGCCATTCAGATTGTTTCCAAGCCTTTTTAGCAGACATATCAATAAACTCAAATGGAGATTTCTCCCTTTTTGCCTGTTGGACTAGAAAGTCTCTGTATTTAACATCTTCAATTGCAAAACTGATAAAGACCTTTTTCTTTTTTTCTTCTTCAAAAAACCAATCAAACAATCCCATTTAGTTTTGTTTTAATGAATGCCAACGTCTGTATAAAGATGCATCTTTATTTCTGCTATATGTTTTCTGCCACTTCTAGCCGAGAGTCACAAGCAGTTGGTCGCGGTGTTGAAGTGAAACTAAGTTAGTGATTAGTGGTAAGGTGTGACTTATGTGTGATGGGAAATTTGGCTACGACAGGCTCAGCCAACAGGCTTCGACCACTTCGGCTCCGCTCGGTGGCCACTGTCGTTCTCGATACTCAATTTCTTCAAAATTGAACTCGAACTGACAAGAGCCAATTTTATTAATTTCTAAGATCTATAAATGAACACTCTGTGGTCGTGTCGTTGCCATTGATATCAGTAAGTTGACTATTGAGTAAAATGTTGTCACTTCGAGTGATTCGAACGGAGTGAGAATTGTATCGAGAAGTGCTATGTATAAATTACGTCACTGTCGTTCTCGATACTCAATTTCTTCAAAATTGAACTCGAACTGACAAGAGCCAATTTTATTAATTTCTAAGATCTATAAATGAACACTCTGTGGTCGTGTCGTTGCCATTGATA
>DIYR01000205.1 GCA_002429085.1 Flavobacteriales bacterium UBA6049 | reverse complement strand
TAGTACCGAGCTTTTTTGTTTTTGTATAATTCTGAATATTGAATTAGAATCCTATGCGTTGATTGCCTTTCATGTGCACAACAAAAGCATCTTTAAAGCCGTTTTGTTTCATCTCTTGAGCACGAGTAAGTGCTTCTTCTCTTGTTTCGAACTGTCCAGAAATACAGCGTTTGTAATCAGATCCTTGAACTACCAGTAATTCGGGTACATCAGCAAAGACCTTTTCATTGTACCAATCAACAAAAGCCCCAAGTTGCACACTATAATAAGACCCTTCGACTTGAGTAATGAGTTGTGTTTCTTCCTTTGGTTCTGTGATTACTTCTTCTACTTTTTCAGGGGTTGTGGTTTCTTCTGTTTGGACAGGCTCTTCAATTGCAACAATTAGTGGAGCAGGCTTATTGGCTTCAATAATTGCCATGCTATCAGTAAACTCCAACTGTTGTTGTGCATAAGAGTCAGATGGTTTTGCAACTAAAGCCATTTCAAAATAGCCTTTTGCGTATTCGTATTCTTCAATCTTAATTAAACCTTCTCCATTATATATGGCTTTTGCATATATAGCTTCGATTTGCTCTTCTTTTTGTTGGAGCTGTCTTTTTAGTTTAATACTTGAAGAATCAATTTTAGTGATAGAGTATGACTTTCCAACATTATCAAAATTCATTTTTCCGACATATTCAACCCCCTTCATTTTTGCTGAGATAGGAACGCACTCAATTCCTATTTCTTGGGTTTCATAGTCTGCTTCAAAGGGAAATTCTTTTGAATCGAAGTAGATACGTTTCGTTAAATAGCCACTTTTAGAGATCACTAATTGGATGGTGGGGTCTTTCTCTTCAATAATGAAGTTAAAGTATCCTCGTTTTGAAGTTTCCTTGGCCACTTCTTTTTGCCCTCTAATGAGCTGAAAGGTGACGTCTTTTGCAGGTTTGTTTCCTTCAAAGGCCTCAACTAAAATATCGAGCTGTTTTTGTGATTGAGCATGTAGAGGAAGGATAGCAAATAGAGCAAGTATAGCAGCTGCTCGCTTTACAAGTAATTTCACGGGTTGTAACAATTGGTTTCAGGCCGAGGAAGTTACGAATAAAGTGTATTGAACATGTTTTAATTTTAAATTAAGAAGGCCATACAAAATTTAATGTACGGTCTTCGGTCAAATATTTTCCAATGTATTGTCTAAAGCAAAGATTCAATCGCTTTTGTGATATCCTCATCCATTGGGTCATCACCTGGGTTAAATTTAGCTACTACTTCCCCTTTTTTATTGATTAGGTATTTCTGGAAGTTCCATTTTACCGCTCCATCTACAACTCCGTTTTGATCTTTGTCAGTTAAATACTTGTATAATGGATGTATATCTTTTCCTTTTACACTAATCTTACTCATCATTGGGAATGTAACTCCATAGTTTTTTTGACAGAATGATTTGATTTCATCATCAGATCCAGGTTCTTGTCCCATGAAGTTATTAGCAGGAAATCCAACTATTTCTAATCCTTTTTTATTGTAAGTATTATATAGTTTTTCAAGACTTTCGTATTGGGGAGTATATCCACATTTACTGGCAGTATTTACAATAAGTAAGACTTTTCCGTCAAAGGTTTTCATACTGATTTCTTCACCATCAATTGTTGTCGCTTGAAAATCATATACCGTTTTTGCTGGGGAGATCATAAGTAGAGAAGCTATTAAAATTGATGCTAAAGTTTTCATCGTGATATAGTTTTGATTCAATAACAACCAAAGCAAATAAAAGTTGGTGTACAATCAATCTATTATCTCTGATTTTCTTTTCCAATCTAATCTAGTTTCTCGTAAGAGTGACATCCTATCACTAGTGCTAGTTAGAGGAGGAGATATTAATCAAGCGTTTTAGGTTGTAACAAAATATGGTACTTACTTTATTAAGCTGAACGTAATAGAGAGTCTAGAGCGTATGATGATCTATGAAACAGATGGGCTAAGGGCTTTGAGCGCTGTTTCTGATTGGGTTCCACAGGTACTATGGCAAGGTAGTGCAAATGATTGTCAGGCATTGATACTACCTCGGGTAGATGCTGTACCTCCAATTACCCTGATGAGAAGCCTGCATTATTACATGGAGATTTGTGGTTAGGTAACATCATAGCCTTATCTAGCAGTAAAACTATGTGCGTGATAGACCCTTCTGTTTACTATGGTCATCGTGAAATGGATATTGCCATGACTGCTTTATTTGGTGGGTTTGATGCAGTATTTTATGATAGCTATCAAGAGAAATATTCTTTGGAGCCTAATTGGAATGAATGATTGAAGTACTCACAGCTATACCCATTATTGGCACATGTTTTACTTTTTGGAGAGTCGTATGTAGATTCTGTTAAGCAGGTATTGAATCGTTTTCGCTAGCATTGCAGTATGAATGTGCTTTCGGTAGAAAATGTTAGCAAGCGCTATGGAGAAAAAGTGCTTTTTGAAGGTGTAAGCTTCGGAATTAACCAGGGAAGTCGAGTTGCTTTTGTAGCACGAAATGGAACAGGGAAGTCGAGTCTGTTGCAAATTTTAGCAGGTAAGGATACTGGCGATGGAGGAGATGTGGTATGGCGTAAAGGATTGAGAGTTGGTTATTTGGCTCAAGATCCTGACTTTGATGGAGAAAGTAGCATTTTGGATACTCTGTTTCAAACTGATACGCCTTTAGTTAGAGCAATTCGCCAATATGAATTGAGTATTGCTAGGGAAGATACTGATCTCATGCAAAAAGCCATTGAGCAAATTGATCAATTGAATGGATGGGATTACGAAGCGCGAGCTAAGCAGATTCTATCTGTATTCAAAATCGACAACTTTGAACAGAAAGTTAAAACACTTTCAGGTGGGCAATTGAAGCGTTTGGCCTTGGCACATTTGTTACTAGATACTCCAGATTTTCTCATTCTAGATGAGCCTACCAACCACTTAGATATTGGGATGGTAGAGTGGTTAGAAGAGCAATTGAATACGGCTAAAACCACTTTGCTAATGGTTACACACGATCGTTATTTCTTAAATAACGTATGTTCCGAGATTATTGAACTAGAAGGTGGCGAAGTATACCGTTATAAAGGGAACTATGAATATTTCTTAGAGAAACGTGCTGAAAGATTGTTGTCTACCCAAGCAGAGCTGGAGAAAGCAAAGAATTTGTTCCGAAAAGAACTGGAGTGGATGCGCAGACAGCCAAAAGCTCGTACTACAAAATCCAAGGCGAGAATTCAATCTTTTAAAGAATTGAAACATACTGTTCATGGTCAAAGAGCAGAAGATAGCTTGTCAATTGAAACATCTATGGAACGTTTGGGAAGTAAAATTCTAGAGTTGCATAGAGTTGGTATGTCTTATGATGATCGCTGTTTGATTGAAGATATGAGCTATAAATTCACTAAGGCAGATCGTGTTGGAATTGTAGGTGAAAACGGAAGTGGTAAATCTACTTTGTTGAAAATCATGACCCAACAACTAGAACCTTCAAAGGGTAAGGTAGTATTGGGTGAAACCGTGGTGTTTGGTTATTATGGTCAACAAGGATTAACCTATAAAGAAGGTCAGCGCGTTATTGAAGTGATAAAGGATGTTGCTGAGGTTATTCCAATGCCTAAAGGTGGTTCTAGAACAGCTGCTCAAATGCTTGAATTGTTCTTGTTCCCAAGGCATACACATTATGTGCATGTAGAGAAACTCAGTGGGGGAGAGAAGCGAAGGCTGTATTTATTAACTGTGTTAATGAAGAATCCAAACTTCTTAATACTTGATGAGCCAACTAATGATTTAGATATCTTAACCCTGAATGTTCTGGAAGAATACCTATCTGCTTTTAAAGGATGTTTGGTGATTGTATCTCACGATCGTTTCTTTATGGATAAGCTAGTAGAGCATGTTTTTGTGTTTAGGGGTAAGGGAGAAGTAAAGGATTTTCCTGGTAATTATTCTCGCTATCGTGAATGGGAAAAAATACAAGAAGCGATAAAGGCTGAAGAGGAGAAAAAAGAAGTAGTAGAAGAGAAACCAAAGCAAGTAAAGGTTAAGGAAAAAAAGCGATTGAGCTTTAATGAACAACGAGAGTTTGATCAATTAACTATTCGTATAGAAGAATTAGAGGAGTTAAAACAAACGCTGACAGAAAAATTGAATTCTGGTGCTGGTTCTCATGATGAACTAGCCGAACTGGGAAGTAAATTTCAGACAGTTCAAGATGAGCTAGACGAAAGTGAATTACGATGGCTAGAGCTATCAGAATATGCTAGTTAAGTGTATACTGACTGATTTTTGTGAGCAGATCTTCTTTTTTAAAAGGCTTAGTTAGGTAGTCTGTAAAACCTTCATTTATTACGCGTTTTCTGGTTTCAACAAACGCATCAGCTGTTAGAGCAATAATTGGAATTTCGGAATTAGCATGATCTAGTTTTCTAATTTCATGAGTAGCTGAAATTCCATCTAATACAGGCATTTGAAGATCCATTAAAATAATGTCGAAAGGATTTGTTGATACCATATCAACTGCCTCACGCCCATTATTGCAAATGATGAATTCAACAGCCCACTTAGACAACACTTGTTTAATAAGCATTTGGTTGACAGGATTATCCTCGGCTACTAAAATTCGAATTCCTTTTAATGATTCTTCTTTGCTTTTGAAATCATTAACTACTAGGTGTTGTTTCTGATCTTCAGATCCTATAGTAAATGGAAGAGTAAAGTAAAAGTTTGAACCTTTATCCTTCTCAGACTCCAAACCTAACCCTCCACCTTGAAGTTCAACTAAGCGCTTTGTTATTGTTAATCCAAGGCCAGTACCTCCATAGTTTCTAGAAATATCTGTGTAGGCTTGTGAGAAGCTTTCGAAAATGGTGGCTTGTTTTTCTTCCGGAATACCAATTCCGGTATCGATTACCTCAAATTTGACGAATTCTCTTTCTTTTTTATGTTCTGATGATACTTGAATGGTAACACCGCCATCACCAGTGAATTTTACAGCATTTCCTACCAAGTTGATTAATATTTGATTCAATCGGAATGGATCACCAACCAAGTAATTAGGAACATCATTTTTAAAATGAAGTTTGAGATATATTCCTTTTTGCTCGGCTTTGAAATTCATGGTTTTTACTACATGCTCTAACCGTTCTTTTAAATCAAAACTAATGGATTCAAAGCTTAGCTTACCCGCTTCAATTTTACTGAAATCCAATATGTCGTTAATGATCACGAGTAGATTATCAGCAGAGTTCTTAATAGCCTTTAAATTCTCTAGATTTTCGCCTTTAAATTCTTGCCCGAGTAGTAAATCTGTTAAGCCAATGATTGCATTCATTGGTGTTCTGATCTCGTGACTCATATTGCTTAAGAACTCACTTTTAGCCGTTGCAGCATGCTCTGCCTGTTGCTTAGCGATTAGCAACTCTTCTTCTGCTTTCTTTCTAGTAGAAATGTTGATGGCAGTTCCTAATACTTGAATGGTTCTGCCTTCATCATTGCGCTTGAATGAAACATTTCTGGCAAATAGCCAATTGTAGTTTCCTTCGGCATCAATTAGTTTTATTTCCGTTTCGTCCACATCATCTTCGCCTAAGAAACTTAATCGATAAAGTAATTCCTTAAAGGCTGGATAATCCTTTGGTTCAATCAACTGGTTAAAGGCACGTTCGAAAGTGCTTGGCAGGTCTCCTTTTTTGTAACCTAACAACTCGAATAAGTTGTGATTGATAAAGATTGTTTTTCTTTCAATAAGATCGAAAACGTAAATGATGTTAGGTGAAAAGGCTGCTATTTTATTAACAAACCGTTCTTGTTCTTTTAGCCTTTTTTCGGCATTATTTCTTTCTTCAGTAAGTTGATTTACTTGGTGAACGTTATATAGCAATTTGCCAAGCAACTCTGGATTAATTTCAGCTTTGGTGAAGTAATCAAAGGCTCCTGCCTTCATCATTTCAATCGCCAATCGCTGATCGCCTTGAGAAGTTACAACGGCCACTGGCATTGTATAACCAGCCTCTCTGATTTGATTGAGTAATTCTAATCCATTCTGGCCTGGTAATAAATAATCAAGAAATACGCAATGGAAGTGTTCTTTCTGAAGGTGGTTAAAGGCTTCCTCAGCATTAATGGCACTAAGAATAGTAGAATCTTTATAATCTGTTTTGCGAATAGCTCTTTTGTAAGCCATTACATCAATCTGATCATCTTCTATTATTAGTATGTTCATACACGTTAGGTAAAAGGAAAAAAGGACTTAATGCTCGGGGAATTCGCAGAGCTGCCAGTAATTTTTGAGAGTGGCAACCGCAGCTATAAAGTTTTCCATAGAAAGAGGCTTCAGAATGTAACCAGCAACATTTAGGTTGTAAGCATCTACCTTGTCATTATCTTGATTAGAGGTAGTCATTACAAAAACGGTGAGTTTTTTTAGGTTTTCATCACTTCTAATTTCTTTTAAAAACTCAATTCCACCCATGCGTGGCATATTTAAATCCAGCAAAACAATGCAAGGATATCCTACTAATTTTCCTCTAAGTGCTTCTAGCGCTTCTATACCATCATGGGTAACCGTCAATGGATTTGTGATGTGATTTTTTTTAAATGCTCGTTTCACATTCATTACATCAACCTCGTCATCCTCTACTAATAAGATATTGATCACTTTTTCCATTACTTAACTTTTGACTGGCCAACAGAATTCAAAAATATTGCTGCTATTGTTTGATCTAAAGGTAATACTTCCGCCAAATCTTTCTATTAAATACTTAGACATTGGAAGCCCCATTCCAACAATTTCATTTCCAGCAGAAGATTTTGTTGAAAAAAGCAAATCAAACAAATGATCTTGGTTTTCTTCAGCAATTATTGAACCATTATCTAAAATCTCAATACAGTGTTTATTGGTGTGAAGTGTATATTTTACGGTTATTTCAGGGCTATCTGAGTCGTTAAAGTGTAGTGCGTTCTCTAACAACGTGTTTAAAACAAATTTAAGAGTGAAAAGTGGGGCACGTACAGAAGGAAGGTCATCTTGAATATTGAGCTTTACCAATTCCTTGGGCTTAAGACTGGATAAGGTTTCAGCAATTAACTGATTTAAGTAAACTAACTCAAACTCACTTTCTTTATTTAACTCCAAACCAAACTCTTTAAGTTGATCGATGTTGGTTCCTAGTTGTGCATTTCTGGAGTATGCTAGATCAACAGATTGTTGAACCATTTCTCTTGATGCTGTTTTATTTTGCTCTTGAATTCTACTTAACAATAAGCGAATACCTTTAACAGGTTGATTGAGCTGATGGTATACTACATATACGAATGCTTGTAAATCTATTTTGGCTTGTTGTACTTCTTCCGTTCTAGATGACAGGCTATAGTTGGCTATTTTTAGAAGTCTTTGATTCTCTTTTAGTTGACCTTCTATTTGATGTTTTGTTGATAGTGCTTTTTCTAATTGTTCCTCTATAGTTTTGGTATGTTCTTCTGAAGACTGCAACTTGTTTTTTGAAATGTACAGTGCTCTTTCTTTAGGGTATACAATCAGAATTACAATTAAAACCAACCCGCAAACGGCCACTACAGAACTTATGATCCAGAAAAGAGCTTTTTGTCTATTCCAGTGATTATAATAATCATACACAATCAACTGTAATCGAGCAGATTTATCTAAAATCTCTTGTGCATCACGTTGAGCAGAGTTTATGGTTAGTTGTAAACTTAGATTACTTAAAGAAAGTTTCTGGTTTTTTATAATTGCTTCAGAAGCAATACCTAAGCTTCTGATAGGAGCTACAATGGAATCGCTAAGCAATAGAAAATCTTTGTTTTG
Source organism: Flavobacteriales bacterium UBA6049 (assembly GCA_002429085.1). Lineage (GTDB taxonomy): Bacteria > Bacteroidota > Bacteroidia > Flavobacteriales_G > Salibacteraceae > UBA6049. Next base: position 16,267 of record DIYR01000205.1, on the reverse strand, counting down.
ATCTGGAATGATGTAACTCCAATCATTTGCACTCCAATTTTGACCGTGTAATTCTAAGAACTCTAAATTTCTTAGTAGCACATTCATGAAATGAGCATTTTGTTGATTGTTGCTTTCTCCCTGAAGAAGAATGCTTTCTTCGATGAGGTAGGCAGTAGATTCGAAATTCTTTAGTTCTACATGAGCTTCTAAGCATCGTTTTGCCTTTTCATCAAACTCAAATGCAAGAATAGTTGTAGATATGAATCCGATTAAAAATATGGTAATGAGCACCAAGGCTCTCAAAAGATTTCCAATGATCATGAAATAGGGAACTTATTTAGGCCATTCGAAGGTAAAAGTAGTTCCCTTATTTAACTCGGAGTCTATCCAGATGCTACAGTCTTTTTCGTCCAGCATTTTTTTTACGATAGCTAAACCAACTCCAGTAGATTCTACTTGATCTCTGGCTTGTAAGGTTTGAAATATTTGGAACACTTTTTCGAAGTATCGTTCATCAATCCCTTGGCCATTATCAGAGACTGAGAAAATGTAGTGATCTTGCTTTTCAATGCAGTTTATTGTGATAATAGGGCTTTCTTTATCGTTGTACTTAATGCCATTGCTTATTAAATTCATGAAAATCTGCTGCAGAGGAATACGCTCTGTACGTAATGTTGGCATACCAGCCTCTTTTTTTACAGTTACTCTTTCATCGCTTGCAATACCATCTATTATTTCATCCAATAATTCCTCTACATCTACTGTTTCTTGTTGATGAGAAATCCTTCCTGCACGAGAGTAATCTAGAATACCATTAATGAGGTTTTCCATTCTAGCAACTCGCCCTTTCATCAAATCAAAGTTTTCTCTGAGTTCATCAGAAAGTTCTCCTTCCAAGTCTTCTTCTAACCAAGATGCTAAATTATTAATGGCACGAAGTGGAGCTTTTAAATCATGTGAAACAATGTATGCGAACTGGTCTAATTCTGAGTTAATGGTTTCAAGCTCCGAAGCATATTGCTTCAGTTGAACTTCACTTTCCTTTTGTTTAGATAAGTCCATATGTACTCCTATTGCTCCTATTACTTTGTGTTTATTATCGTACACAGGTGTAGCACTAATCAACGCCCAAATAAATGAACCATCTTTTTTCTGAAGACGTTGTTCGTAAACTGCAGTTTCTCCTGTTTTTCTTCTTTCTAACTGCGCTTTTGACAGCTCTCTACCTTCTTCGTCTAATAAAATTTCGTTAGCAATTTCTCCTTGAATTTCTTGCTCATTGTAGCCCGTCAACTCGCAAAATCCAGGGAATGCTTTCATGATTTTTCCTTCAATATCAACTTCTAAAAGGCCAAGGTTCAAATTCTCAAGAAGCGTTCTATACTTTGCCTCACTTTGTTCAATTTGCATCTGATGATTTACTCTATCGGTAATGTCTCTGTACTGCCATAAATGGCCAAAATACATGGAGTCGATAATAATGGGGATGTAGTCTCGTTCCATGATACTTCCATCAGCAAATTCAATTCTTTCCTCAAGTACTGGAACTCTTTCTTCCACTATCTCATTTATTCTTGACACGAATAAATCAGGGTTTTTCATTAAGTGCATACTCTGTTCTGCACTAGATGAACAATCAATTCCTAACAAATCGGAAGGTTGGGCAGGAATTTTGAAATAATCCAAGAAAAGCTCGTTGGTTAGAACAATTCTTCTGTTTTCATCTTCCACTAAAACAGCACTATTCAAATTCTCTAGTAGTGAGTTTAGTCGAGCATTTATCTTGGATAATTCATGTTGACGTTCTTTTTCTTTGGTGATTTCTGTTTCAACTGCAATGAACCCAAGATGTCTTCCATCATCAGAAAAAATAGGGTCAATGGCTAATTTTAACCAATAGGGTCTTTTATCTTTAGAATAGTTCAGGATTTCACCGATATATGATTCTCGATTTTTCAAATGCTCTCGAATTTCAGCTCGAGTCGTTTGATCTGTTTCTTCTCCTTGTAAGAAACTCCCAGGAACTTTACCAATAGCTTCTTCAACGGAATATCCAGTAAGTCTAACAAAAGCATCGTTTACGTAAGTTATTTCAGCTTTTGGATTTGTGATAACAATTAAGTTCTGGGTCTTTTCTGCAACCAGTGCCAATTTCTTGCTTTCAATTTGCATACGATAGGCATCGTCTACATCGGTGATTGTACCAGTAATATGCTGAATTTGGGAGCCGTCTGTTTTTACTTGTGAACGAACTTCAACCCACTTATAGGTGCCTTTTTTTGTTTTGAAACGGACTACTGATTGACATTTCGTTTTCTCTCCAGAGTTGAGTTGACCACAATTGGTTTCGAAGATGGAGGTGTCTTCGTGGTGTATGAACTCAGCTACTGTTTTTCCAATGGCATTTTCTACTTGAAAATCCGTTATATCTGTAAATGCTGGATTTAAGAAAACCCATTTACCATCGATGGATACTTGAAAGATGACTTCAGAAACTGTTTCTATGATTTCTGTTAATCGGGTACTTAAATTAAGTGCTTCTTGCTCTTTTTTGTTGGCAAACTCTTTCAACTCTTTGTTTACTGAAAACAACTCCTTCATACTTTGATCTAGAATACGCTCAGATCTCATGAGGTCATCATCAAATTCGTGATAAGCGGAGTTAATGGCATCAATAAACTTTTGAGGAATATCTTGACCATCGGTTAGTTTTCTGAGTTGACGTTTAAGAAGCTTGTGCATGTATTAGTCTTTCAGCGTTGTTATTGTCATTGTTTGATTGTGCAACTCACATTTCATAAATGCATCAAATGGGGCTAATTCACCGTACGAGTAAAATCCGGTAACGGTAGGCGCATTTAGCTGTTCTTGAACTACTTCTACTTCTTCTTCAGCCAGTTGTTTCATTACCAGTTTTCGGCCTACACAACTCACCAGTAAGGCAAGATCTGGTTCTTTATGTAGCTGGTTTTTAGTTATCCCTGCTGCATCTTCAGCCCCATCAATTAGTTTATAGCTATTACTTTTCATTAATTGAACTAATGACCCTTCTGGAATATCACCCGCAAAAACAAGACTTTGGTCTTGTTCATTTACATTTAAAATTGTTCTTACAACAGCTCTATCTTCCTGATGTAATCTCATATTCAAAGGGAATAATAAAGCCGAAGCTGGTAAGTCTTTTGCATTTTCGCCCAAGAAAGACTTATAAAGTTCTAAAGCAGGTTGTCCATCTATTTCATAGAGCACATTCTTGGCAGATTTGGTTACTGTACGTTCTACACCAAAGGATTCCCATCCTCCCATTGATCCAAATCCAATTTCTAAGTCTGAACCATAAAATCCTAGAGCTACTACAATTCCTGATCTTCCATTTCCTTCAGAATCGATCACGATGGTTTTTTCAAATCTGGCGCCATCTCCTGCTAAACCTCCAGTGGCTGTAATACTTTCTGGTAATCCCTCGTTCAGTCCTTCTACTAGCTCTGTTCCATTTACTACTTGTCCGTCAGAAAGAATTAGCACATGACGTAATCCTTCTTGATTCAGTTCCTTAGATAGATTGCTTCCGGCAGTTTTACTATCTATTGAATCAGAAATTACAGCTTCAGCTGCTTTAACATGGGTGTTTCCATCAAATTGTATGGCTGTTATTGCACATGAATCATCTGAGATACCATTGTTTGAAATTTCGCCACTTGTGCTACATCCAAAGAAGGTGGTTTCTGGAAGTTGTTTTCGTAACGATGCTAAATGTTCATCTTTTTCTAATAGAAATCGAGAGGCAAAAACAAAACACAAATCGGGTTTAAATGGAATCACTAATGATTCGCTAGAGTTATGGAGAACTTGCTGAAATGTTTTCATAAGGTAAAAGATTTTGTTCTTTGAAAATTAACACATCTTTCTGTTGTGATATCCCCGTATCACTCCATTTTTGTTGTTCTCCCAAATAAAAATTGGGAATATGCTCATGAAACGAATTGGCTTATTTACATCTGGAGGTGATGCACCTGGAATGAATGCTTGCATCAGGTCTGTAGTCAGAACTGCGCATCATCATGAAGTAGAAGTAGTAGGAATTATGGAAGGGTACTGCGGCATGTTGAAGAAGCAATTTAAAGAGCTTCAAAATATAGACGTAGCTGGAATCATTAACCGTGGAGGAACTATTTTACGTTCTTCGAGATGTCCTGAATTTCGTGAGAAAGAGAACCGTAAATTGGCCTATAACAATTTGCGTGAAGCGGGAATTGATGGGCTAGTAGCTATTGGTGGAAACGGTACATTTACTGGGGCATATCATTTTGAACAAGAGTTTGGAATGCCCACGATGGGAGTACCAGGAACGATAGATAACGATTTGTATGGTACAGATTACACCATTGGTTTTGATACAGCATGTAATACCGCTATGACTGCTATTGATGCTATTCGTGATACGGCTTCCTCACATAATAGACTTTTTATAGTAGAAGTAATGGGAAGAGATGCTGGTTTTATTGCTGTTAACTCTTGTGTAGCTAGCGGAGGAGAAGCTGTAATGCTTCCAGAAGATGAGCAAGATTTACCTCAGTTAATGGAATACCTTGATGAAAAAAGAAAGAAGAAGATTTTTGGTAGTATCGTGGTAGTTGCTGAAGGAGATCAAGTAGGAGGAGCAATTGAATTAGACCGTATCATTAAAGAAAAGTACCCTCAGTACGATACGCGTGTAACCATCCTTGGACATGTGCAACGGGGAGGGATTCCAACTTGTTTAGACCGCATTTTGGCAAGTAGATTAGGTATGCATGCAACTGAGGCTTTGATAAGAGGTGAAAAAAATAAAGCTGTTGGAATTATAAATGACGAAGTGGTTTTCAATTCATTTGACGATTCTATTCACCATGCAAAATCTATTCATCCTGACCTTCTTAAAATGAGTCATATTTTAGTGTCGTAATGACTGCACTCGAAAAGCTCAAACAATCACTCACCAAGAAACTTGAATCAGGCATTCTTCCAGGAGATGTGGAGCAGTTGAAGATGGCTCCGTACAATCGCGCAGCACGAAATATGGCGAAAGTGGTGAATGACTCACCTAAATTGAGTGCCGTATTATTGCTGTTGTATGAAAGAGAGGGAGAGCCATATTTTGCACTGACACAGCGTCATGCTTATAATGGAGTCCATAGTAAGCAAGTAAGTTTGCCTGGCGGTAAAAAAGAAGATGCAGATCAAAGTCTTGTTGATACGGCATTGAGAGAAACCCGAGAAGAGATTGGGGTCAAAGAGTCATTGGTAGAAGTAATAGGCAGTTTAACAGATGTTTATATTCCGCCAAGTGGTTTTTTGGTAACTCCAGTGATTGGCATTTTAGAAAGTGAACCGATATTTCGAACAGATCCACGTGAAGTAGATTACATCATTGAAAGCCCTATTGCTCGATTGTTAGAATCAGATGTAATTCAAGAAACGAAAATCCCAATAGGGATTAGCCAAATAAAAGTAAAAACGCCATATTTCAGTATTCTAGATCATGTTGTTTGGGGTGCTACAGCAATGATTTTAAGTGAATTTAAAGCCTTGTTAGATGATTAGATTAATGATTGGTTTTTTAGCCATATTCCTCCTAAGCTTTCAGTTAGGAGCTCAATCGAGTTATCAAAATATTTTGATACATGAAGCTCCAGCAGAGGGTGGTCCAGAAGAACCAACAATAGCTATTTCTTTGATTGATACGAATAAATTAGTGGCTGGAGCCAACATAAATAACGTTTATCATAGTCGTGATGGAGGCAGAACGTGGTCAATAGATAAACTTGAATCTAAGTATGGTGTATGGGGAGATCCAGTGGTAGCATCAAACAACAAAGGACATTTTTTCTTTTTCCATTTGAGTGATCCGAGTGGGCTTAATTGGGCACATGAATCTTTGTTAGACCGAATGGTAATACAACGTTCAAAGAATAATGGATTAAAGTGGAATAAAGGATGGTATACAGGATTGAATCATCCAAAGGACCAAGATAAAGAGTGGGTAAGTATTCATCCTTCTACCAACGAAATTGCGCTTACATGGACACAATTTGATGTTTACGGTAGTGAAGACCCATCGCATAAATCGAATATTTTATTCTCAAAGTCAAACCCTAAAGGGAGCAAATGGAGCACCCCGATGCAGATTAATCAACTTTCTGGTAGTTGTTTAGATGATGATGGCGCAACAGAGGGTGCTGTTCCAGCATTTGGATTAAAGGATGAGGTATATGTAGCTTGGAGTAGGGAAAGCCAAATTTGGTTTGATTATTCTCTGGATGGAGGAGAAACATGGCAAGTAGAAGATATTTTGATCTCAGAGCAACCAGGTGGATGGAATTTAGAGATTCCTGGGATTATGAGGTGTAATGGAATGCCTGTAACTGTAGTAGATTGGAGTGATGGTCCACATCGAGGAACGGTATATGTAAATTGGACAGATCAAAGAAATGGTGAAGATGATACAGATGTGTTCATTGTTAAATCAACCGATCATGGTCAAACATGGAGTAAGCCTATTCGTATCAACAACGATTCTACAGTTTCTCACCAATTCTTATCCGCCCTTACTATTGATGAAACTACAGGGTACCTGTATTGTGTGTTTTATGATAGAAGAAACTATTTGAATAACCAAACAGATGTGTACTTAGCTACCTCTGAAGATGGAGGTGAAACATGGACAAACGAGCGAATAAGTGAATCATCATTTACGCCAGATGAGAAGGTATTCTTTGGTGACTATAACGATATTTCAGCTCATCAGGGTATGATTCGCCCAATTTGGACTCGTTTAGAAGATGGAAAGTTGAGTGTGCATACAGCACTGATATATAAATAATGAGTTGGTTTTATCAACGGATAAAAAGTTTCGGATACGCATTTAATGGCCTAAGAATAAGTTGGAATGAGCCACATATCAAAATTCATGCTGTCGCCATTGTACTTGTGTTAATTGGCGGGTATTGGTTAGGATTAACCTACCTAGAATGGAGCATCATTTCAGTTTGTTTTGTGCTAGTTGTTTCTGCTGAGTTGCTCAATACGGCAATAGAAAAATTAGCAGATCGCGTTTCCGTTGAGCAGGATCCATTAATAGGGCAAGCGAAAGATTTGGCCGCAGCGGCAGTATTGTTTGCCAGTATTATTTCTGTTGTAATTGGAGTGATGATCGTGATTCATCACGTGTAAATCATTCCTTTTTCTTGTAACAAGCTTAAGAACTGATTTGCTTGTTGTTTTAATTGAGGTGAAGCTTCCATTTTTAAAGCAGTAGCCAGCTCATTAACCGTGTTGGAAATAGAGCCATTCGAAGCAAGCGTTTCCAACAAGAATGCAGATAGAGGAGCTAGCTCCATAAAACGTGCATTTAATTCAACTGGGTGGCGATAAACTAATAAGAAATACTGATTGGGCTTAGTTTCATCGTTTAATGGTTGGTGAACAGGATAGGTGAACTGCTCAATGATAAAATGTGGATTTAACAACATACCATTATCTAGATGAATATCAGTTTGGTCCATTAGGTTATAGATGTCAATCTCCAACCATTCAAAATGTAGCAATTCTCTTAAGAATGGAAAAGTATCTTCTAAAGGGTGTTTGTTTTCGGTAATGAAGGTTACAAGTTCTTGAGGAATTCTCCATGCTTCGGCCGGTTGACATTTGTGCTCATCAAAGAAATCTTCGCACAGCTTTTCCCATTGATCTTCAGATAAGTGCTGTTGAGTAATTGGGAATGCTTGATCTAAGAATCCTTTTACCACATTGTAAACGAGTCTTCGGTATTCAGGTAACCGTTCTTCTTTGGCTCCTTCAATTGGAGTAAGCTTTCCAGTTCTGCAATAAGCTGCTAATGCAGCTTGTATATCGTAAGTCTCAGTTCTAAGCATATGAAGCAGTTTTCCAAGATTTAGATGTGATTTGTTTGAGTGTATCCATTTCTGTTTTTAGCTCATTAAACTTAGGAAAGTTAAAGTCTCTTTCTAATAGCACAGGTACAGGCTTAATTAGTGATGTAGCATATTCAAATAACTCAAAAACTTGAGGAATCACTTCATTTGCATGTGTATCAATGATTAGCTCATCACTAACTTTTGTGTGACCCGCCATATGGATATACTTAACTTGATCTAGTGGCATTGAATGCAAGAACTGCATTGCATCATACTTATGATTAAAGCTGTTTACGAATACGTTATTTACATCCAACAATAACCCACAACCACTTTCACGAACAATAGCAGATATAAACTCTTCTTCATTCATTTCAGCTGCGACAGGTGTATAATAACTTACATTTTCTAGGACCAATTGTCGTTCTAAAATATCTTGAACCTGCAGAATACGTTGAACAATATGCTTTACGGCATCTTCACGAAATGGAATAGGGAGTAAATCGTACAAGTGAGCATTATCACATTTAGAGTAACTCAAATGTTCTGAATAGAGACCAATGTTAAATTCATCAAGAAATGACTTTATCTTCTGAACAAATTCAACATCTAATTTATCTGGACTACCAATAGATAGAGATAATCCATGCGCAGAAATTGGGTACTTCTCAGCTACGCGGTGTAGTTGTTTTCTCCAATATCCACCAATTCCCATCCAGTTTTCAGGAGCTAATTCCACAAACTCCGGAAGCGGAGCATCTAGCGTAAGAATATCCTCTGCTAAATCTCTTCTAAACCCTAAACCTATTCCTTTCAACATACAAATGAAAAAGCCGCCCTAAAAGGACGGCTTTATAATATTGAGATCAGTTTTATTTGCCACCGCAAGTGTTTTCACCGCACTTACCTTCACCACATTTGTGCTCTTCAGATTTGCTTTCTTTGGCTTTTTTCTCTTTTGATTCAGCCTTTTTCTCGCTTTTCTTTTCAGATTTAGATTCTTTTTCTCCACAAGAACCTTCACCACACTTTAGCTCTGCGTTGCTTACAAATGCAGCATCAGTATTACTAGTTAACTCATGTCTTAACTCAGCACCAGAACCTAAATCGTTAGCTTCAAAAATGTTAGCTTGTGCTGGTACTGTTGCGATCATTGCGGCACCTGCTGCGATAGCTGCAGCTTTCAAACTGTTTTTCTTTTCCATGTTATAGAGATTTGATGTTTACTGATTTCGAATGTAGCTAGCATTCTGGTACAACGATGTCGTTGAATGTACAATTTACCAAAAATCACAGTTCGATTACTGTAGTTTATATGATAAGGCTGTTAATATGCCGTAATACCAATTCTTTTATGGACTGATTTGAATCGATCTCTTAACCCTTCGTTCTCTTTTAGCTTACTGCTTAGACTTATTAAGATTTCTTCTAGAATTTGTTGTAAGTATTCTACATTCACTTCATGAATTACTTTACTTACAGGCTTAAGTAAGGTGCCATCTCTTGTCAAAACAAATCTGAACACATTTCCTTTTTGATCACTCGCATAGCTACCTCCATTGTGCACGAGTGCATTTCTAAAGGTGTACAACAAATGGTTCGTTTCAGATGATAAGTTAGTGTGAGCCTGTAGAAAACGATCGAATCGTTTATGATTTCCCTTTTTGTGGAGCTTTCCACTTTGATATTGACTGAGAAGTTCAATTAGATTGACAATTAAAAGTGCTCTGGTTAACAGATGACCTTTAGGAGTTTCTATTAACTCATTATGAACCCTTTCTAGAACTGATTTTTGACAGTTTTCACTGGGTTGGTTACCTGTAATTTCGTTTAGAATTTCGAAAAAATTAGAAGTCATGTATCAATCGGTTACAGCTGAAAAAGCTGTTGAGATCATCAAAAATAATGATCGTGTCTATATACATAGTGCTGCCGCTGCACCTCAAGAGTTAATTAATGCCATGACGGCACGTTCGAATGAATTGAGAAATGTAGAGGTAATGCACCTTCATATTGATGGTGAAGCACCTTATGCTGATTCAAAGTATAGAGACTCATTTCATATTAATAGCCTATTTATTGGATCCAATGTTAGGAAAGCTGTTCAAGAGGGAAATGCATCTTACATACCAATCTTCTTAAGTGAGGTGCCTCTTTTGTTTAAAAGAGACATCGTGTCAATAGACGTAGCTATGGTACAAGTATCCCCGCCAGATAATCATGGGTTCTGTTCTTTGGGAGTATCAGTCGATGCATCAAAAGCAGCAATTGATTGTGCGAAACATGTAATAGCTCAGGTAAATCCTCAAATGCCACGTACGCATGGCGATGGTTTGGTACATATTTCAGCTTTTGATTCTTTAGTTGAGGTAGATCATCCTATACACGTGCACAATGTGGTAGAGCCTAATGAAGTAGAAATGCGCATTGGAAAACACATTGCGGGGTTGGTAGAAGATGGAGCTACTTTGCAAATGGGTATAGGTGCAATACCAAATGCAGCCTTAAAGCAAATGGGCAATCACAAAGATCTCGGGGTACATACAGAGATGTTCTCAGATGGTTTGCTAGATTTAGTTGAGAGTGGAGTAGTTACAGGTAAATGTAAACATTCGCATCCTGGGAAGGTGGTAAGTGGATTCGCAATGGGGTCTCAACGGTTGTATGATTTTATGGATGATAATCCATTGGTGAATATGGCTGCGATTGAATGGGTGAATAGTGTAAAAACAATTCAAAAAAACCCAAGAGTAACAGCTATTAACAGTGCTATTGAGGTTGACTTAACAGGGCAAGTTTGTGCCGATTCTATCGGAATGCGTTTCTATTCTGGTGTTGGAGGTCAAATGGATTTTATGCGGGGTGCCAGTTTATCTGAAGGAGGAAAACCAATTATTGCTCTGCCTTCAACTACTTCTAAAGGATTGAGTAGAATAGTGCCTACTTTAAAGCCTGGTGCAGGAGTAGTTACAACTCGTGCACACATTCATTATGTTGTAACAGAATATGGTGTTGCTTCTTTGTACGGAAAGAATATTCACCAGAGAGTAAAAGCTTTGATTGATATTGCTCATCCAGATCATCAAGATGAATTAGAACAAAAAGCAAATGAGTACTTTAACCTGAGTAATTCTGTGTTCAAGTAAGATCAAAAAAGAGCTAATAGTAAAAAAGCCGCTTGGAAATCCAAGCGGCTTTTTTGTACTCGTTTTAAATGTACTTTATTTATTGGATCCAGAAATGGTGACCGTACCCTTGTCGACATGTTCTGAGCCGTTACCTCGTTTACCAGTAACAACATAGAAATATGTTCCGTCAGGTTGATCTCCACCATCCCATCCTCCACCATTGATTGGTAAATTCGGATTAGTAGATTCATATACTTTCTGCCCCCAACGATTATAAACTTCCATTTTATAATCTCTTAACGCTTCAGATCCAGGTAAATAGAAAATATCATTAATTCCATCACCATTTGGAGTAATTACGTTTGGAGCTTCACCTTCGAAGTTTAATTGATGTGCCGCTATTGCCGTATCAATACAACCTTCTTCTGTGGTTGTAATTAACCTAACCTCATAATAACCATCTTTAGCATATCTAAAGCCTGTATCTACTGTTGAGTCAGGTGGAATTACTGGCCAACCATATTGTTGATCTGCAATAGACCCATTTAACCAAAGATCCCATTGGTAAGTACTTCCAATTAATTTAGGCTCTGGTTTAAAGCTAAAGCCTAGAGGTGCTGGTTCCTCTATAAGAACATTGTTATTTGTCACTATAACAGGAGCGGGTTTTCCAGTAGGATCTTTACCTAAGTATTCTCTTACAATAGTATGTTCTTCAGTAGGAATAAGATTGATTTGTGGAGTCATTACCCCTGTTTCAGCACACCCATCTGAAGCTGAAACACTGTAAGAAGTACCTCTTTTTTCTCCAACTAAAGTTGTTGTGGCAGTAGAATCACCATTGCTCCATAGGTATTCATATGGCCCACCTAATCCACCAGAAGCTACTGCAGTAACTTGGAATGGAATGTTCGGACAAACAAGAGTATCGTATGGTTCAATAACAATTGGAGGAGGAATATTGAATTGCTTGTAAACAGTATCTGTTGAACAACCTAAATCATCTATTGCATACATAGCAAAGATCGTATCCTTATCAGATTGAAGAGGAAGTGTATCTGCTAATGTAGTGTTGAAATAATAGTCGTATGGTGCAGTACCATTTTGAGCAATAAATGATTGATCTGTTGGAGATTCAACACAGATATTAGTGTCAATGTTATTTAAAAGTATATCAACAGTATCTGGCACGCTAACAGTGAAGTCAAGCGTATCTGCACATCTTTCATCCTTAAGTACAATTCTGTAATCTCCCTCTTCAAGATCAGAGAAAATCGTGTCAAGAGGTGGAGGCAAAATTGGAGTCCCATTCTCATAAAAAGTTACGAGTGGCGTTGATATTTCATTTTCCCAGTAAATGTATAAATCTGCTAAAGGATCTCTAAAGCAAGTTGGATTATCTAGATATGATGAATCAATCTCAACTCCACCAGCAAGAATCTCAATAGTGTCTGACATGTTACATTGAGGGTAAACAGGATGCTCCATTGAGAATACAGTAATAGTATCTGCTGTAAGACCTCTTATGATACCATATTCGATTGTTGAAGAGTCAAAAACATCAGGTACCCAAGCATAGTTGTATGTAACAGAAGTATCAACAAATTGTGCGTTGTTAAAATCAACAAATACTTCGGCATCTGTATTACGACAGAAAGGTTCAAAACTTGGATTGACAGGTACTTGAGGAAGCTGAGGAACCAGAGTTAATGTGTCATAACATGTATCATATCCTGTTACAGTACCACCAATTACATTTTCTACTATTCGTGTAAGTGTGTAAGGAGTAGTGGATACAATTTCTGCAGTTGTTATGAACTGACCAGTATCTCCGGTACTCCATATGTTTGTTATGTTTCCGCAATACAACTCAACTGAAATGGAATCAAGTCCCCAGTGATCAAAACCATTTCCTGAAACCGCTTGCTGACTCCATCTTAATTGAACGTTCGGCACTTGAGCAGCAGGAGGAATAGGGAAACAATAGTACGCCCATGCAGTCCAATCTCCAGCGCCAGGGTTTATTGCATTAGAGTCTCCATTGTCATCTGGTTCAAAATAAAAAATAGTGTCCCAAGCAGTTGACCCGGGTAGTTGATATTGCAAAGCCATCCCCTCATCTGGTAAATCAGGACCTTCACAAGGAGAGCCTTGAGCTTGAACGGCCATTTTAAACTCAAAACAAATTTCTCCTCCACAGGAAAGATTTAACGGATCTGTTGTTAGTACACGTGGATTTGCAGTATTAGGTCCCATCCATAAATAGGTTGAGTTTTTAGGTCCACATGGGTTATCTAGCTGAGCAGAGAGTCCTCCATCCCAACCAACTCCAACAGTACCGTCATTGAACGAGTTAAAAAGAGCAAACGCTCCTAAAGTATCTCGTTCTAATACCACAGTGCTACCACAAGCAACATCAAGGGTATCTGCTGACGTATTTAGGATAGATACTCCACATTGAGCCGAGACAACATGCGAAGAAATCAAGAAGCCTACTACTAAACCGATTTTAGTGAGTAAACCATTCAATAAGTTTGCTTTGTTTCTCATAATGCGTAAACTTCAACTGTTTTTAATTTCAGACCAGTAAGAACTTTTTTGTTTTCTCTCACAGTCCATTTCCAGTAGATAGCTTGGTTTTTATTCTCTTCACACGAGGATGATACTGATTGTCCAGGGTCAAGAGAAAGAGATACCAAATATTCATGCAGATCATTGCAATTATGGCATTTGTCATTCATGAATTTTTTTGGTTCGTAGCGAACTAATTTTTTCTCAGAACTTATATTAGAAACTTTTACTCCTACATACTGGGCTTCATTCCCATCAGAACCAAATGGACAAGTGAACTCATTAACTTCGAAAACAATTCCATCTTGTTCGTAAACCTTAGACCATTCCTTAGTAATCTTTCCTAAGTCAATAGGATGATCTAATTCTTCTTGTGCAAACAGACTATTTGTAAATAAAATAACTCCAAATAGCATCAACAGTTTTTTCATAATTTCTCTCGTTAATGTTTCAAAGACGAATAAATAAATGCAAGGGTTGTATCAACCCTTATATTTTTGGATCGTGCAAATAACAGATTTTCTCATAATAGGCCAAGGAATTGCAGGTAGTGTACTTGCATTTAATTTGAAACGAAGAGGTTTTAAAGTGCGAGTTGTGGATGTGATTAATCCCAATTCAAGCAGCAGAGTAGCAGCGGGTATTTGGCATCCTATGGTGTTCAAAAGGCTTTCTCAGACATGGTTGGCAGACAAGTTTATTCCAACTGCTGAAGAAACCTATTTGTCTGTAGAAAGAGAATTAAATGGTCAATTCTTTCATCAAACTAAATATAGTAGATTACTTACATCGGTATCAGAATGCAATGATTGGGATACATTGTCAAGTGATGAAAGATTAGCCAGTTGGATGGGAGAAATTACACCAATTACCAACCCATCAGTTCGTGATTTTGAAGGACAAGCAAATGTTTACCATGCAGGATACTTAGACACTTCTGAGTTCTTAAGTGCTACTCGCAATTGGTTGTCGAATGATTTATTAGAGGAGGAATACTCTGATGATCGTTTAGAATTGCTCGATTCCGGGGTAGTGTATCATTCTGATCGTTATGAGGACGTTAAAGCGCAAAAAATAGTTTTTGCTAATGGGCTAAAAGCTCGCGAATCTAATTGGTTTAGTTGGGTGCCTTTCGCACCTGTAAAAGGTGAGGTAATAACAATCTTTTCTCCTCTCTTAAAGCTTGAAGAAATTATCAGTAAGGGTGTTTTTATTTGCCCCATTGGTAATTATAGGTACAACATAGGTGCAACATATCATTGGGATAAATTGGATGATGTTCCAACTGAAGAAGGAGCAAGTGAATTAAGCAAGAGACTACAAGAACTAATAAAAGTTCCATTTGATATTGTAGATCATCGTGCTGGAATTCGTCCAGCCGTAAAAGGACGTAGGCCATTACTAGGTACTCATCCAATTGAGAATAGAGTGACCATCTTTAATGGAATGGGGTCTAAAGCGGTCTTGATGGTGCCGTATTTAGCAGATCATTTTATTGATTATTTAATAAACGGATCAACATTAATGGAAGATGTTGACCTATCAAGGTTTTATTCATTTCATTCATAATTATGCGAAAAATAGAACACATAGGCATTGCAGTAAAAGATGTAGAAACATCAAACGAAGTATTCAAAAAACTACTAGGTAAAGAGCATTATAAAGTTGAAACGGTAGAGAGTGAAAACGTATCAACAAGTTTTTTTCAAATAGGTGAAACAAAGATTGAACTATTAGAGGCAACTGCTGAAGAAAGTGCAATTGCCAAATACCTAACTAAAAATCGAGAAGGAGTTCACCACATTGCATTTGATGTGGAAGATATTTATACGGAAATAGAACGACTGAAAGGAGAGGGGTTTCAGTTTATTTCTGAAATGCCAAAAAAAGGGGCTGATAACAAGTTAGTGGTATTTATTCACCCAAAATCAGCTAATGGATTGTTGGTTGAACTGTGCCAAGACGCGGGGTAACAATTCAACAAGTTCATCTTGTGAAGTAAGGTGAATTCCTTTTATACCTATTTCTTCAGCAGCTTCGATGTTAAGAAGAGTGTCGTCTACAAAAATGGTGTTAGATGGGGTAAGTTCTTGTTCATCTATCACTATTTGATAACATGATAAATTAGGCTTGCGATCTCCCATTTGATGGGAGTAGTAGGCTTTTCTAAAAAGTGAGTTTAACTCAAAACCGAATTGCTGATAGAAATGTTGTTGAAATTGATCGTGGTGAACTTTGTTAGTGTTACTCAATAAAAAAAGTGGATAGTGTTGACCAATGCGTCCAAGAAATTCAATTCTTTGAGTTGGATAGTCTAATAATAACGCATTCCAAGCACTATCAATTTGTTCGTCAGATAGAGAAACATCTGATTGAGATCTGATAAATGATCGAAAGTCATCAGTAGAAGCTTCACCTTTTTCAAAAGATTGCATAAGTTCTGATTGTTTATGTTTCGAGAAAATTGCCTGAAAATTTTCAATGCCTAACTCTCGAAATGCATCAATAGTCTTTTGAAAATCAATGTTTAAGATAACCGCTCCAAAGTCAAGTATAATAGCTGGCTTTTCCATAGACGCAAAGAAATGTAAATACAATAGAGAAGCGTTAGCAGAAAGTTATTATTTTCGCGTCCCGCGCAAGCGCAGGGCCTATAGCTCAGCTGGTTAG
>DIYR01000209.1 GCA_002429085.1 Flavobacteriales bacterium UBA6049 | reverse complement strand
AACACATACTCGGACTTTGTGCTTGCCGTCACCACTCAGGAAGTAGTGCTCTTCAGTTTTTACACTGGTGAGCTTTTTTCCTCTATTCATCAAATTGAACAGAGGTATCATCATCAGTGTTGTTGGTTTGTACCTAAATATCCAGGATATAAGTCTATAGACATAGTAACCTCGTTGATATTCTTTAGGCAACATATTTTTTTTAATGATCATAGTTTCCCTACTTTTTTACAAAGAATACAAGTGATTTACCTGTATTCTTTGTTTGTAGTTTTATAGACAATTATGCTAAACCAAATTGTGTTGAAACCATTTCATAAAATGCCTTATCGTCCATTTGATGGCGGGCACCTATAATCTGCTTAGCATCTTCTCCTGCCAGATATCTTAATTGATCTGTTCCATCGGTAGCTGCTTCATAAACCACTTGACCAATAGTTTCTGATGTACTTAATTTGTCCATATAAGCTTGTACCGCTTCACCGTATTTTGCCATGAGTGTTTTGTAAGCTTCAACATCATGATCGCCAGTCATTTGTATGCTGTTAATGAATTCGGTAGCAACTCCTCCTGGCTCCACCAGTTTCACATCAATACCTAACGCTCTTAACTCATATTGCATAGAATCTGTAAAGCCTTCTACGGCATGCTTGGTCGACTGATATAAACCTTGTAGCGGAAACCCTGCTCTGCCCACCATAGATGTTACATTTAATACCATTCCGCTTTTGTTCGCTCTGAAATGAGGCAATATGGCCTTAGTAGCTCTGATAGTACCAAACACATTTACATCGAAAATACTTTGCATTAGTTCTTCTGAAGAGGCCTCTACAGGTCCCATCATGCCAAATCCTGCGTTATTGATAATCACATCAATTTTTCCAAATCTTTCAATACCTTTTGCTATTGCATTATCAATGGTTTCTTGCTTGGTGACATCCAACTCTTCGACCAATACATTTTCGAATTGAGTTAACTCGGTTTCTTTTTCAGGCGTCCGCATTGTCGCAATAACATTCCAGCTATGGGCTTGAAAAATTTTAGCCGCAGCTTTCCCAATTCCTGATGATGTTCCTGTGATTAAAACTGTTTTATTAGCACTCATAATTCATTGTGTTTTTAATTACAATACAATTATATGGGCCGCTTTAATTGGGATTATTATACGAATTCTGACTGTTTGTATACTTATTCGGGAATTGTGTATTTATGGCTACTTTAAGAAATGGACATGCATTGATAATCACTACTGTGAGAAGAAATAGTAAAAAATGATAAATCTAATAGACCTAAAGATGATTGAGTATTTCAGGAAACGGAGGATACCGAGGATCAGCATACCTTAACATCCCCAACTGAGGTATTTACATAGCTATCCTGAGGCTCACAGTGTATGAGACCAGATTTGCAGAAATCGGTAATGTATCCTTCGGCTGTTTTGTGATGGATATTTTGACTGGTAGCTGTCTCCAAATTTGTTGCTAACAAGATGATTACTCTGTTCAGCAACAAGAAAAGGAAGTGAAAACTGCCTAAAAGCAAGAGAAGGGTTTAGATAACTAATTGAATATAATCACTTCCCAATACAAAACTTGCTAAATATATTACCTAGTAAATCATCAGTAGTTATTTGCCCTGTTAGTTCACCTAAGTGATGTAATGCTTGCCTGATGTCCATTGCAATAAAGTCACCCGTAATGCCATTGTCTAACCCTGTTAACCCTTGAAGTAGTGCTTCATTGGCTTTGGTGAGTGAGGCATAATGACGACTATTACTAACTACCACATCTTGAGATGAAGCCGTTTCATTCATCACTTTTTCTACCAATTGTTTTCTCAATTCATCTAAACCATGATCTGCTTTAGCAGAGATGTAGATAACATCGTCAATGCCCTCAAATGTTTGTTCTACCTGAGTTTGGTTACCTAGGTCGGTTTTGTTACCACCTAAAATTAATGGCACTCGCTGATCACCCATTTGTGCATGTAAACGATCACGAACGGCTATTAACTCTTCGCGAGAATAGGAGTTCACATCAAATAGGTATAAGACAATAGCAGCAGATTGAATTTTTTCAAGTGTTCGCTGAACACCTATGGCTTCAATTTCATCTTCTGTTTCACGAATACCTGCTGTATCAATAAATCGGAATACTAAGCCATCAATGGCAACTTCGTCTTCAATTACATCACGCGTAGTTCCAGCAATGTTAGATACAATGGCTCTTTCTTCGTTCAACAGTTGGTTGAGTAGGGTAGACTTTCCTGCGTTTGGTTTTCCTGCAATTACTACTGGAACGCCATTTTTCAATACGTTACCAACCTTAAAACTATCAATGAGTTTTTGGGTGAGCTTATGTACCTCAATCAACAAAGCTCTTAAGTCATCACGATTGGCAAATTCCACATCTTCTTCACCAAAATCAAGCTCTAATTCAATCATAGAAGCAAAGTGGATCAATCGCTCACGTAAATCAGCAATTTGCTTAGAGAATCCACCACGCATTTGCTGCATCGCTAATTGATGGCTTGCTGCAGAATCGCTAGCAATTAAATCGGCAACTGCTTCAGCTTGACTTAAGTCTAACTTGCCGTTTAAGAAAGCACGCATGGTAAACTCACCAGCTTCTGCCATTCGGGCTCCTTTATCAATAAACAATTGAATGATTTGTTGGCGGATATAAGGAGATCCATGACAGGATACTTCTATTACATCTTCTCCTGTGTATGAGTTAGGACCCCTAAACAAAGAAACCAACACCTCATCTAAAATCGCTTGATCTTGCTGAATGGTACCAAAATGAATAGTGTGCGAATCTTTTGTAGATAAGCCACTTTTAGAGAAAACAGATTGAACGATATCAAAGGATTGTGGACCAGAAAGTCTGATTACAGAAATAGCACCAACTCCAGGAGCTGTAGCTAACGCACAAATAGTATCTGATTGCATACTTGGTTTCTATTACATTTGGGTGGAAATGGAAGTTTTAACGAGTTGCAAAACTAAGTGGTTCGCTTGGATGTTAACAGCCTTTCAAATATTGCTATTTGGATGTGCTAAACCCGATGATCTAGATATAGCGTACAGCACCATTTCTTTGCCTACCTCAGCCGTTATTCGAGATGTAACGAAAACTCCTACAGGCTTTGTGTTTGTTGGGGGAGACGTCAAGGGAAAAGGGTTTGTTATTGAGACTGACAACAATCTTTCAAATACGAAATTGGTAAAAGGTGATTTTGATTTTCCTCTTTACTGTGTTGCATTTACAGGAGGTCAGTACATTTTTGGTTCTGATGAGGCCCAAATTATATACTCAGATTCTTTAACACAGTTTGACTATCACTTTTTTCAAGAAGTAAATTGGGTAAATGATCAGTATAAGCTACCCTTACGCCAAATCTTGATAGATTCTACCAAGTGGATTATGAGTGGAGGTGGAGATTTTCAATTCGGATACACCTATGTGAGTTCAGACTCTGGAAGTTCTTGGCAGCCCTCTGAGTTTGCGAATGAAGTACATGCGATTTCTCTAGCCCAAGGAGGCGATGTTGCAGCTGTTGGTAATGGTATTGTTGTTACCAGTCAAGATGGATTAAATTGGAAACGTCAGCGCTTAGATCATGTATTGCTAACAGGTGCCGCTGGGAGTTTAACATGTGCTTTTACAGGAGAGTTTTACAGGGCTCACTCAAGCTACAGCGAATTCACGAAACTTTCTGTCGAAGGTAATCCGAGGTATTTAACTAGGTTGGTAGAGATAGATCATCCAACGTTTACGCATGTATCGGTAGGGAAGCAAGGTAATGTTGCTTGGGTTCATAAGAACGGATCTATTTCGGGCGGAGTATTGATAGAGGATGTTGATTTTACCGATGCTATTGAATGGAGTAATGAGCAAATTTTACTCACTGCAGATAATGGTAAAATCTATTTAGTTGATTTTCCCTAGCTCTAAGGCCAAGCCAACTTCTAAGAAATCTGCACCCCCCAAATGAGTTTTAACTCCTGCATGTAGCATAGGAATAACATACGGAACGTTTCTTCCCAGAGGATAAAAAGTCATACAAAACCTGCCAGGAATCCATCGGCCAATTTTATCTGCGGTAGAAGGCTCAGATAAGTCGTTGGTTATTTGATCAAGTCCAGGATTGTGCAAGTTTATTCCTAATTGCGTAATGAATCCAAACCTTCCAAACAAGAACTCATGTCCTACTAACAACATGGCAGCAGAGGCGTTAGATCTTGTGGCTTCATATTCCGAATCTTCTGTTAGTAGAAGGTAGGTGTAATTGGCGTCATCATAGTACATTACTAGTTCTGCAGATAGGTTGTGAGCTGGTCTCCAATGATAGTTGATTCCAATAGCAGTTCCCACCTTGTAATAACGCGGGCCGTTGGTTGGTCGGGTAGTTTCTCCTAACTCATTCAATCCGTAAAATCCTCTTATGTATGGTTGAAAGGTTGGAGTATATTGTTTGTAAGTAATTGTATCACTCTTTATTGATTCTTGAATCGTGTAGCTCAAACCAGCATCTAGCATAAGCATATTCATGCCTACATTAGGTAACACAAGGTGAGCGTTACTTGTGTGGTGAAATTTAACGTTAGACACAAATTTCCACGATTCGTTAAGTGGAACACGAATGCCCATATTTCCTGTTGCCATGAACGACCATGCAGAACCACTCATGATGTTTTCAGTATTCGAAATGTAGTCGTAAGATTCGGTAAAATAAGCACCACCAAAAGCAAAACCAATGTTCCATTCGGCACGTTTTCCTAATGGATGGAAAGTTTGAAAGTTACCTTGAAGTCCAATACATTTCCCTAGAATTCTATCATTTCCTAAATCAAAGTAACTCACAGATAAGCCATACTCAGGTTTGCGATAGGCGTATTCATCATTGAAATTATGGTTGCTCGTTAACCAATCGAGTTGAAGACCAAAAGCTCCATTTGTTTCAGGGAAATCAGGATAAATAGATAGAATGTGTCCTGCACCAACCGATCCAGAAATGCGATGAGTTTGACATGAACTTTGCAAACTGAAAAAGCAACATGCCAAGAATAGAGTAGTAGAGATAAACGACCAAGTTGGTATGTAAAAAGACATTTATTCAGCTCATTCAGTTGATTGAATAGCGAATATAGGTATTGCAAGCTTCTAACTTAGAAATCGCCAATAGATAAAAAAAAGAGAATCAGTTTCAGTTTTAAAAAGTGGTGCTTATCTTTTATTAAAGTAACTGTTGCTGATTCTGTTACTTTTTACTTCATTTAAACTGACAATATAACAAGAGGGACATTCGAGTTTAAACTAGCTTAAAACTTTTCGTTTGTTCAATTTTTTCGCACAAACAAGCTGATGTATTGACTACCAAGAATTTCTAATGAATAATTCAGGTTGGAGGTGGAGTTCGTACAATGCTTTCACCTGAACCAAATGTTATTCAGGAAACTTATAAAATATCCATATACAACTACTCGTATTAGAATTCTTAAAAATCTACTCGCTTTATGTATTCCAAACCAATTAGAATCAACAATTACTCCGTTCTTATTCACCATTTTTTTTGCCTCGAACAACAATACTGCAATGAAGATAATAATTGGTAGAACAGTTTTCATAAACAGTATTTCAATTATTGGATTAAGAAGGTTACTAAAGAGTTGATCAATCAGCTCATTCAACAGAAGAACGAAGATTAAAAGGGTGGTTAAAAGAATGAAAATCTTCCTTTTTAGGTTTTTAATCATGATAGGTGATTTTTAACCTTTTTTCTTAAATCGTGAAAATAACGATGATATTGGGTTACTTACGATGGCTCTTGTTTCTGCCAAGACCTTTGAGTATGAAGGATAGATTTCCGAAGGTTTTGATAAATATGTCATTGAACAATAATTTTCTGTTATAAGTCCAATTCTTGATATTAGAATGGCATTAAAATAACCATCAGCTACAGATTTTGCCGCTGCACCTGCGAATGGAATAGCTTCTAAAGATTTTCCACTTAACTGAGAAATTGATTCAATAGCACTTTCTGCACCTTGTTCAGCAACATCTGAACCACCCATTGCTATTGCAGTAATAATGGTTCGCGAAAGGGTTATTAAATCACTAATTGACCCACGACCATTGAAAGACTCAAATATTTCCTTGACCATGGAAATTGAACAATACAGAATTATGATTGCATCAACAAAGCCATTTTGAGCTATCGTAGTTCCAGTAAATACTCTTTGAATAAACTTATGTCGAATATCTTTAGTATGCTTTTTTAAAACTTCATTTAATCGTTCTAATTCGTCTTTCGAAGTGTTTGAAACGTTAATATTATTTTCAACAATAATTGGGTTTAATTTCATTCGGCTTATTCTAAATTCAATTAGCTTCTTCTCTTGGTTTTTTTCTGAAACGGGACCAAAAGCTGGTAATCGAAGTATCCTTATGCCTGGCACGATTAGATAATAAGATATTAAAACTGCTATTCCCCCAAGAACAATTTTAGCAAAGTTTGGGTCTACAGTATTCAGGAATACATAAAGCTGCATGAATTCCCTAAAAATGAAGTAAAAAAGAGAAAGCGAAAAGAGAAAGATAAGTCTTCTGAGTAATTTCATAAATGCAATGTAGAAATAACCAATATCCTGTTGTAAGTCCAATTGGGTCCAACTTGGAAGGCTCACTCAATTCGTTTTCTAAAATTCTATTTTCGAGTTATGCTTGGTGTGCTCGCTCAAATAGGTTCTTCGGTTTCATTTGGTGTATCAAATGCTCTATGGAAAATTCCTATTTCGCAGACAGGGCAGGTTTCAACCATTTTTTACAGAACCTTGTTTAGTGTTATTTTCTTGGGAATAGTGCTGATAGTTTTTACATCGGACTATTCACTTTCAGAAACAGACCAGGTTGGTTTAGCCATATTATTAAGTACACTCAGTTTCTTAGGCTTATACTTTTTTACTCAGGCAATGAAACATGGAACAGCATCTCTTGTTTCAGTTGCTGCTTCTACTTCATTTATAGTAGGTCAATTAACTGCGGTATTTGTTCTTGGTGAAACAATTCAGAACTTTCATTTTATTTCACTTTTGTTGTTTCTCGTTTCCATAATTGTTTTAGAAAAGAATAGGCTGGAATTCCGACTTTCTAAGGAAATCGGATTTGCTTTATTAGCAGCACTGTTTTGGGGTACAACACTAACTTTAATGGCTGTTCCTTCAAAGTCCATCGGGTTTATTCCGTGTTCTTTCATAACTGAACTAACAGTATTTGTAATAAGTAGTATTATGATGCTTTATCAAAACAAAGGACTAAACTATGGCTCACTAAACTTAAATGGAAAACTGACAATTCCAATCATGGGTTTATTATCAGCAATAGGAGTTTCGCTCATGTATCTCGCATTTTCTACAATTGAGGCTTATATAGTGGTTGCTTTAAGTGCAATAACCCACAATGTGGCTGTGATTGCCTCTAGAATAATTTTAAATGAGCCAATTAAAGGCAATCTAGTATTGTCTTCAATTCTAAGTACGTTGGCAATAATCGGCATTGTGTTTTGAACAAAGACCATAACCATATAGAACTTCAAAAAGCCGTTGAAGATCGGTTTGGACAAAAAGTAAATTCAAAATCCCGTTGTGAGGATTTGAGAATAAGTATTCAGTCAACAATCAACCAGCCTATCGGACTGAATACAATCAGACGGTTTTTTGGATTGATTAAGCATGAAAACCAATTGAGTAAAACCATTCTTGACTTGCTTTCTAAGTATGTTGGATTTATCAACTACGAGAGTTTTCTTGCAAATGAATTAAGTGTAGAAGGCGAGGAGAAACATTTAATTCTTAACCAAGTTGTTTCCTCGTCTAAAATTCCATCTGATTTATTAAAGAATCTTTCAATAAAAACATTAGACGCTTTTGAGAAATTAATCCTTCTTAATTCAACAAAGTTGAGTGTAATCAACAATGTTGTCTTTGAATTTTACGATTCGGATTCAATATGGTCTGAGCCAGCTTTCTGTCGTTCCAGATACCACGTTTCACAACTAATATCAGGTGTAGTTTCAAATGTAAATGTACAGGAGCAAAGAGATGTTTTAGGTAGAATAGTAGAGGCAAAATATGGAAAGGAGTATTTCCATTTGTTTCCTCCAATGGACTTCCATGAAGGGATAAATTGGAAGTTATTTGATGAGTTCTACAATCCAAGCACGGAGCAAGAAAAAGTATTTAAGTATTCACTATTGGCACTTGGAGCATATAAGACCAAAAACGCAAATGATTTTAAGAAGTACCATTTGTCAATAGATCACTTTCCAAAAAATGGTCATTCTCTTTTGTTTGGTCGATTGCTGGGATTGAAGATTTTGGAAGCTGAGATTTTTAAATCTCCACTAGAAATAAAGACACTCGTAAAACTCACGAAAGCTAGGATTAGAAATCTAAATTCAGCATCTCTCAATTTTAGCTTAGAAGTCCAATTTTCCGTTATTTACGTTTTACACTCTTTTGCAATTTCTAACCAGCTTAATTCTATGGTGGAATATCTTCAGGGAATAGAATTAAAAGACTTGCTGGTTTCAGATTACTGGTCAAGTAATGTCAACAATCATATTAAAATATACTTTTCCATTTATCAGGAGTTAATTGGAAATACCAATCATGCGAAGGGCATACTTCAATCCGTAAACCCTAATTTATTTCCAGCTTTTGAGCGAAAGACTCAGTTGCAGGTTTATGAATTAGCAAGTGATTTAGTCAGAAAGTAATATTCTGATAGTAATTCCGAAACAAGAGTATTGTAAATTAAGAGAAGCGTGTATGAATAGATACTTTTTGTTTGAGGTAGGCTTCGTTTCGCATGTTGATGTTTGTCAAATAGAATTAAAGCATTACTTAAATTCTCTTTTATAAGGAATTCAATTCAAACTATTTCTTTGAGTAGACCAAACCGTTTGGAACAGAAAACTTCAATGAGAAACACTGCGAATAACCTTATCAACTTTTCGTTTGTCCATCATATCTAAAAAGCTACTTTTGAAGCCTAAGTTGAACATTGAACCAAATAACTTTCAGAATAAAATGGGTGTTCTAGTAAACAAAGATTCGCGCGTAATCGTGCAAGGATTCACAGGTGGTGAAGGAACGTTTCACGCTGGCCAAATGATTGAGTACGGAACAAATGTAGTAGGTGGTGTTACTCCAGGTAAAGGTGGGCAAACTCACTTAGACAAGCCTGTATTCAACACAGTAGCTGACGCAGTTAAGGAAACTGGAGCAGATGTATCTATCATCTTCGTTCCGCCTGCATTTGCTGCAGACGCTATCATGGAAGCTGGTGAAGCAGGAATCAAAGTAATTGTTGCTATTACAGAAGGAATTCCTGTTAAAGACATGATTACGGTAAAAGAATACCTTTCTGACAAAGACTGTACTTTAATCGGTCCTAACTGTCCAGGTATCATTACAGCAGGTGAAGCTAAAATTGGTATCATGCCAGGATTCATCTTCTCTAAAGGTAAAGTAGGTATTGTATCTAAATCAGGTACGTTAACGTACGAAGCAGTTGATCAAACTACAAAAGCTGGTTTAGGTCAAACAACTGCAATTGGTATCGGTGGAGATCCAATTATTGGTACTACTACGTTAGAAGCAATCAAATTATTGATGGCTGATGATGCAACTGAAGGTATCATTATGATTGGTGAAATTGGTGGTCAGTTAGAAGCTGAAGCTGCTCGTTGGATCAAAGCAAATGGTACAAAACCAGTTGTTGGTTTTATCGCAGGTGAAACTGCTCCTAAAGGTCGTACAATGGGGCACGCAGGTGCTATTGTATCTGGTGAAGGAGAGTCGGCTGAAGAGAAAAAGGCAATTATGCGTGAGTGTGGAATTCACGTAGTAGATAGTCCAGCAGACATCGGTTCTAAAATGGCAGAAGTATTGGGTTAATTACTCAATTTCAAATTATAGAAAAGCCATTGTTGTATTGAGCAACAATGGCTTTTTAGTTCACAGTTGAATACCTTATTTTCGACTTTCTCTAAAACAGAATTATCCTCATGAAATTACTCGAAGGAAAAGTGGCTCTTATTACAGGTGCTACACGCGGTATTGGCCGTGGAATTGCTCAAGCTTATGCTGCTCAAGGAGCTAATGTTGCATTTACTTATGCATCTTCTGCTGCTAAAGCCGAAGCATTAGAAAAAGAATTAGCAGAAACAGGCATCACAGCAAAAGGATATCAATCGAATGCAGGTGATTTTGATGCATCTCAAGACTTAGTGACCCAAGTAGTAAAAGACTTCGGAACGGTTGATATATTAATCAACAATGCTGGAATTACACGCGATACATTACTAATGCGTATGAGCGAAGAACAATGGGATGAGGTAATGCAAACCAACTTAAAGTCTGCATTTAACTTAACCAAGGCAGTTCTTCGTACCATGTTGAAGGCTCGCAGTGGTTCTATCATTAATATGAGCTCTGTAGTTGGTGTAAAAGGAAATGCAGGACAAGCGAACTACGCGGCTTCAAAGGCTGGTATTCTTGGGTTTACTAAATCTGTTGCGTTAGAGCTTGGATCTCGTAATATTCGTTGTAATGCCATTGCTCCAGGTTTCATTGAAACCGAAATGACTGATGCATTAGATGCTGATAC
The DNA here is from genome assembly GCA_002429085.1 of Flavobacteriales bacterium UBA6049. Lineage (GTDB taxonomy): Bacteria > Bacteroidota > Bacteroidia > Flavobacteriales_G > Salibacteraceae > UBA6049. Next base: position 3,874 of record DIYR01000209.1, on the reverse strand, counting down.
AGTACAAGGGTGGAGAGAGGCAATTCCTCTAAAAAGAGGTGGTACACCAGAAGATGTAGCAAATGCATGTGTTTTCTTAGGATCTGACATGTCTACGTATATCACTGGACAGACTTTGAACGTTGATGGTGGAATGCTTACCTGATCGTTACTAGCTGAGTGAATTTAGAAACAGCATATTCTATACAGTGGCTTTGGGCGTGTGTAGCCTTTTCGGGGTTACTCACGCTGCTAGCCTATTACCGAAATCAATCGGTAAAAAGCCTATCGAAAGTTGCGCTTTACTCTTCGGCTGCACTTCGATTTGTGGCTATTTTCTTATTGAGCTTTTTACTACTTAAACCGCTTGTTCAATCGTACACAGAGGAGATTGAAAGACCAACACTAATTGTAGCAATCGATCAATCAGAATCTATTCAATACGGATGGAAAGGTGATGAAGCATCTTCTTTTCAATCGGAATTGGAGGCGATGATTCAATCGTTTTCAGATAAATTCGATGTAGTTACAATGTCTTTTGGCGATCAAGTTTCTGATACGCTGAATTTTTCGTCCAACCAGAAATACACAGATTATAGCCAGCTGCAAACAGCAATCGATAACCGATACGCCTATACCAATGTGGCGGGTGTAATAGTGGCTTCTGATGGATTGTACAACAGAGGGATGAATCCTTTGTATCAATCTACGTCTGTGTCAGCACCAGTATACACTGTTTTAATGGGAGACACACTCACTAAGAAAGATGCGAGCATAGCTAATGTTGAGCATAATGCTATTGTGTTCAAGGGTAATCGTTTTCCAGTTCGAGTAGATACTAGAATTGCTGGAAATTCGAATGAAGAGGTAGAAGTCTCCATTTGGTCTAATGGCAAAAAACTATCTAAAGAGATAGTTTCTCCAAAGGAGCAGCAGTTTGTTGATTTTCAATTAGAAGCTAAGGAGTTAGGTATTCTCTCGTACGAAGCACGTGTAAGTGTATTAGAAGGTGAGGAGTTGATTCAGAATAATCGTTTCCCATTCTTTATCGATGTACTTCAAAATCAATTCCGCATTTTGTTGGTAACAGAAGCCCCGCATCCTGATGTAAAGGCTGTTCGTAAAGCGCTGGAAAGCAAACAAGATTATGAAGTAGAGGTAGCCTATGCGAACGACCTACCGAACGATCTTTCTCTATATCAATTGGTGATTGCATTTTCTGGTAGAGGAAATAATCTTGCTAGAATTGGTCAAATAACGAGGAAAAATAATATCCCAGTATGTTGGGTAGTTCAATCTCACATCAATAGAGGTATTTGGAACGGGCTGAATACGGGAATTCAGTTGGCAAACGAGCCTCAAATCAATAGAGTAGTAGGAAGTGTATCGAATAACTTTACACTATTTCAACTTTCAGAAGAGGTAAAAGAGGGAGTAGGAGAATGGCCGGTTGTAGCTGTTCCTTTCGGTAACTACCAGTTGAGTCCCGGTGTAGAGGTGGTGGCTTACCAACAAGTAGGAAGTGTAAAAACAGAAGCACCATTATTTGCTATTCGTCAAGTTCAAGATGATAAGTCTGGATTCATTATAGCCGATGGACTATGGAGATGGCGAATGGCCAATTACCAGTCGAGTCAGAGTTTTGAGGCCTTTGATGAATTGGTTACACGTATGATTCGCTTTGTATTAGTGAAATCAGATAAGAGCCGATTCAGAGTGAATTACCCAAAATTGGTTCCAGAGAATAATGCCATTATTCTAGAAGCCGAACTATATGATGCGAGTTTAGAGCTTTCTATAAATGGTGAGGTAAATACAATTCTAACCGATTCAGTTGGAAATGAATTGGCGTATGAGCTACTTCCTCAAGGCAATGCATATCGTTTAAATATTGGAGCTCTACCTGTTGGTGAGTATACCTTGTCGGCTTCAGCGAAATTGGGTGAAGAAACGTTTTCGAAATCTGGAAAGATCACAGTTAGTCCAATCACCATTGAACAGTCGAAGACACAAGCAAACCATGAACTCCTAACGTTGTGGTCAGCGCAAAGAGGAGGAGAGTCTTATTATCCAAATGAGTTAGCTGGGCTGCAAGAAGCTTTGAATATGAGAAGTGATGTACACGCTATTATTCACCAACGCAAAACCTTTAGCTCTTGGCTAGAGCAATGGTGGCCACTAGTGTTAGGTATTGTTCTTTTATCTGCAGAGTGGTTTATTAGAAAGTATTCTGGGAGTTATTAAAACAAAAAAGGAGTGAATCAATCACTCCCTTTCGTTATTCAACTTCTAGTGCTTCAATTTTTGCATCTAGCATTTCGTTTAGAATCTTGAGTTCAGATTCTTTGATCTTTTTATCTGTTTTTGCCTGTTTCTTTAAGAAACGGAACATAGCTGCCTTCTTAATCTCGTAGGCAATGAAAACGGTATAGTTTTCTTCGTTATAGTATTTCTCTTCACCAATCTTACGTAAATCGGCAATATCAGCATTGGTAACAGCTCTACTTAAGCTTTGGAATTTTGCCGTAATCTCAGCCTTGTTCTCGTACTCTGTTGAGCTCAAGTAATCATCAGTTACTTCTTTAATAGTTGTATTCATTTGGCTACCTAGCTCAGCTTTTGCTTCGTGAGATGCTTTCTTCTTGGCAATGTTTTCGTCTCGGCTTTGTCCTTTACCCACAGCTCTAAAGAAACGGGCATTCGATTCGTACTTATTACCTTGAAAAGGTTCTTTTACTTTCTTTCCAAGTGGGTTGCTAGCACAACCTACTAACAATGCTGCAGCAAATAGCATTGCAGTTCCCATCCATGTTGTTCTCATCATATCTAATTGTGTTTCGAGTAATAGCAAGTAGTTATTCAAAACTATTGAATCTGATTACTTGCAGAAGTAGTAGGACAAGAAATAGGCCAAACAACTTCAGATTAAACTGATGAGCTATTTGGCCTAAGCACTTTTGTATGTTGTGTATGTACTATGCGTACATTTCTTCTCGTTGAGCAGCTACTTTATCACTAGCAATGTACTCATCGTATGTCATCAATTTATCAATGATTCCTTTAGGAGTAACTTCAATGATTCTGTTTGCAACAGTTTGCGTAAATGTATGATCATGTGAGGTGAACATCAACGTTCCTGGGAAGTTTTGCAATGAGTTATTCAAGGCCTGAATACTCTCCAAATCGAGGTGATTTGTTGGTTCATCCAATACTAAGAAGTTAGCTTGTTGTAACATCATTCTAGATAGCATACAACGTACTTTTTCTCCTCCAGAAAGTACACTTGCCTTTTTGAAAGATTCTTCACCAGTAAATAACATTTTACCTAAGAATCCGCGAACATAAACTTCATCTACATCTTCACCTTCAGCATATTGACGTAACCAATCAATCAAGTTCAAATCGGTTTCAAAGAACTCTGCATTATCGTTTGGTAAGTATGCAGTAGTAATAGTTTGTCCAAACTCATACGTACCAGTTTCTGCTTCTTTCTCACCCATAATGATTTCGAAGAATGCCGTAATTGCACGAGAATCTCTACCAATAACAGCAATTTTATCTCCGCGATTTACGTTGATTTCAACGTTGTTAAAGAAAACTTCTCCGTCAAAGGAAGACTTCAAATTCTCTGTACGTAAAATCTGGTTTCCAGCATCGCGGCTTTGTTCAAAGATGATAGCTGGATACTTACGATTAGATGGTTGAATATCTTCTAAGTTGATTTTATCTAATAACTTCTTACGAGAAGTAGCTTGCTTAGATTTCGAAGCATTTGCACTGAATCGAGCAATGAATTCTTGTAATTCCTTTTTCTTCTCTTCTGCTTTCTTGTTCGCTGCCGCACGTTGGCGCAACGCCAATTGACTAGACTCGTACCAGAAGGTATAGTTACCAG
>DIYR01000150.1 GCA_002429085.1 Flavobacteriales bacterium UBA6049 | reverse complement strand
AGGTGGCGAAAGTGTAGAAGAAGTGGCACGTTCATTAGAACTTGGGCCTTGGCAAATCAAAACGTATAACAATATAGGTAACGGTCATAAATTTGCTGAAGGAGATAAGATTTACTTGCAACCAAAACGTTCTAAAGCACAGGTTGAATTCCATACGGTTAAAGAAGGAGAAACTGTTTCTTCTATCTCTCAGGAGTATGGAATTAAAGAGAGTGCGATATATAAGAAGAATCGTATTCCAAAAGGAACTAAGCTGACTCCTGGTCAGAAATTGTGGCTGAAAAAGAGAAAACCTAAGCAGTAGTTTTTCTAAACTTAGAGGCTATTTTACTCCAAGCGTTTTCCAGCATTCCTTTCAAAGACCCAACGTATAACTCTGTTAAATCGCCAGAGAATACAAGTGCAATCATTGCAATCGTTAAATCAATTTTAAGTTCGAAGTATAGCAGAATCATAAGGTTTAAAAAGAAGATGATTCCAACTTCGACCAACTGAATTGTTTTAGTAATGAGATCGTAATACAGTTTATGGTGAGTTCCCACCCAAAAGAATAGGGTGACATTTGCTAGAACGATTAAAATAGCAATGATTACTGTGAGCCAATTAGGAAGAGTGTTGATGTAGGCGTTGTTCAATATCATAGAAACAATGTTGGCATGAACAACTACCCCGTACATATCTGGAAATGTTTTACTGCCGCTTTGCCTGTTCATGGGAGTATAGAAAGTATCTTCTAATGAATTTTCACCAATGCGATTTCCCATGTAACCTAGCATCACAATCTTACCTTTTACAAACGATAAGTCGGTACTTTCATTTAAAACCTCAAGTGCATCTAGCGTAAAGAATTTAGAGTGATTTCCTCGCCAGTTTATTACTTCAGTTTCAGATTGTCTATCCAATAATAGATTCAATTTTTCTGGCTTGTAGAAAGACACAAGCTTAGCAGCGAAGCTCAATTCTTGTGTGTCGGCAACGCAGTTCTTAGGTACGAATTCTCGTGTTGTTTTGAACCCTTCTGCAGCTGTAAGCATGTTGGCAAAACCGTTTTCGGCAAACTGGTTGAATTGCACATGTGAGGTGGCAATGCTATCGAAACAACCATGTTCATTTGGGAGAACTAATTCACTCACCATAACAATGGGGTTGGCTTGATTTACGGCCATAATGAGTTGAACATCTTCATCGAATGATTTACGCTTTCTAAAAAAAGCATCCACTCCAATTACAGCAGGGTTATGTTTAGCTAGATTACTAATTTGCCTGCCGATTTGTGCTCGATTTAAATGACCAATGTTTACTAGAACGACATTTGTATCAGGAAGCTGTTCAGTTCTTAATTCGCTAAACACTAAGTCGGTAAGTTCAAAGTCTTGAAGAGCCTTACCTATAGGATCTAAGATTTCAAATTGAGCTGGGATGAAATTCAATAATCCAAGAAATCCGAAAATAAAGACAGTACATAAAGCTATGTGTAGCTTCTTTAAAACTCTCATGCTGGCCAACTAGGTTTGGGGTTAAAAATAGCTAAATGCTTGTAATTAGCTTGTTTATAAGTCTGTTTACTTGTTGGTGGTAGATGAATATGTTTAACTTTGTGCCTGTTAGTTTAAAAAAGGTAGCTATGAGAAATGCCCTATTTACTCTCTTTCTGGTGATGCTGTTTGGAACTGTAAGTGCTCAAGATGTTGTGTTTCAAACATTGGCAACAAAAGGAACTTGCATGGTTCAACGAGGAACCGATCCAGATGAATATGAGAATTTGAAAACAGGAACAAAACTGTATACCAACGATAAAATTATCATTACTGGCGATGAAAGTTATTTAGGCTTGGTGAGTACAACCGGAAACGCATTGGAATTGGCAAAAGGCGGTGTGTATGATGTGAATACTTTGAAGAGCACATTGGTTTCTAAAACTTCTAGTGTTGCAGAAAAATATGTTGAGTTTTTAGTTCAGGATATGAGCAAAACAAATGAGTCAACAACGGCAAATATGAAGTTTACAGGATCTGTAGAAAGGTCGCTAGGTGATAATGATATTGAGTTGTTTCTTCCAAAAGAATCTAAGATTACGAAGGAAATGGCCACTATGATTTGGTATCCGAAGGAGAATCAAGATGCATACAAATTGAGTATCACCAATATGTTTGAGGAATCTGTTTTTTCTGTTCAAACAGAAGAATCTGAAGTAGAAGTAGATTTTAGCGGACTTTCGATGGAGCCTGGCGAAACATATTTGGTTAAAGTATCTAGCGTTGCTCAACCTAATGTTACTTCCGGTACAGTTTCGTTACATGTACCAAGTGAAGCGCGCGTAAATACTGTAACCGAAGAGGTAAATGCTATTAGAGCGGAAACTCCAGAAGGATCGGCTATTCAAGAAATGGTATTGGCAAAGTATTATGAAGAGAATGAGCTATATGTAAATGCAATCCCTCATTTTCAAAATGCAATTGAACTGCAGCCAGATGTAACTAGATTTCGTGAGGCGTATAATGAGTTTTTATTTGAGATTGGCTTACGACCTAGAAACTAGGAACCAATATTCATAAAAAGTAAAAGCGGCTAAAAGGCCGCTTTTTTATGTTCTAACGCTTTTCGAATTCTATTCTTGAAATAAAAGATTTCTTTCCTGTACGTTGATTTACTCCATAGAAGAAGGCCTCTTTTTCTGATTCTTCGGTTAGGTTCGTGTGGCAAGTGATTTCATCTCCTAAAAACATTTCGCTTAAGAAGTTAATATCGAATGCCGTTGCTTTGTATTCCTTGTGGTATTCAAACGGAATGAGATTGAGCATCCATTGAGAATACTTTACATTATTTACGTGGTTATTCATGTCTAAATCGCTTGGCAAGACTTCAAAACTTCTGGCTGGTTTGGTATCTCCAGGTAAGTCAATTCTATTGGCTGCAAAACCAACTGTATAGTCAGTTCTTGGTGAAAAAGACCTGTCAGTGTCCGTTAATTCACGTGGCATACGTGTTTTAATGTCTAACATCATAAATGCTGCTGAACAAGCACCTATTTTCTTATCTCCTGAGAAAATCTCGAATTCTCGAATTGCCTGTGTACCTTCAATGGGTTTGGTCCATGTTGAAATGGTGATTTCATCATGCCAATTAGGCCACTCATCCATCTTTAAACTTTGACGAACTAATACCCAAAAGAAACCTTGTTGTAGCATTTCTTCGTACCCAAAACCCATGTGGTATGCATGTTCTGTAGCGGCATCTTGTAAGATACCAAGAAGTCCATACAGACCAAGTTGTTTATTCGCATTAATGTTTACACTACGCACATGATAGGTCTGATGATAGATTGCTATATCCTTTTCCATCTTTTGAAATTTCAGAAACAAAGGTTGATTAATTTCTGAAAGATGAAACGTATAGTTATGAAAGCTTGTTGATACGTTACATCAATTTAATCTAACCCGATCATCATAAACGAGCCCCAGAGTATTGGAGATTCATGTTCACGTAGAATAGTTCGTTTAGCGTTTAAGAATGCAGTTCTCTTATCACCAGTTTGCAGCCATTCTTCATAAAACTCTTCCATTAATTGTTGGGTTACTTTGTCATCTACCTTAAACAAGGTCATGATCACATTTTGCGCCCCGGCTACAATGAAAGCACGTTGCAAACCATAAACACCTTCGCCACTTTTTACTTCTCCTAATCCTGTTTCGCAGGCGCTTAGGACAACCAGTTCCGTGTTGTCTAATTGAAGATTCATGGCTTCGTATGCCGTTAGAACTCCATCTTTTCTATTGAATTGATAGATGTTATCTGTAGCTAATAGCTCTTCAGCACCAGTAAACAACAGTCCTGATTTCAGTAAAGGGTTTTCTACAGGTGTATTTTCGTCATCTAAGCTTGAAGTTTGAACAGCATTTCCTTCAACAAAGAAACCATGTGTGGCAATATGTAACACACGCGGATTATTCAACGTTTTTACTTGTTCTTCTGTAGCTGATTCTTGGAAGAAAGAAGTGGTGTTCCATTTGCCTTTATTCAATAATTGATCAACTATTTCAACCTCCTTTTCTGCGCCTGGGAGTGGATCTACTGAACTAATGCTATTTCCAATAGAGCGATTAGAAGCGGTTACTTTTTTGGAATCTTCTAGAGTAGAAACACTGAATGCTGGATTACCAAATAAAGCGGCACTGTTTACCAAATAAGGTTCAGGTTCTGCAGTTGCATGCTGTACCAACTCCTTGGTGTTAGATACGTTGTAGAATAAGTAATCATCTAATACATACGTGCCAGAAGGTTTCAAGAAAGTTTCTGGGTTTAATTGATTATAAACACCATCTGAGCTGAGATAAATAGTAGATTTTTCAGCTAACGCTTCATCTATTGGTTGCCAAAACTGCTGGTAAGAATACTTGTCTTTACCCTTGTATTTGATGCTATTTCGATAGTATTTGAAATACTTTGTTTCTAGATCATTTCCGTTAGGAAGTAAAACCAATTTAGGAGCTTTCTTGGTTTCTTTCGTCACAATTAATGCAGCATAAAGTACTGAGTCTGTAAATTGATTTGTGAAGTAGTTAAATCTAATAATCTCGATAGCCGCTTCATTGTCTAATAGTGTTTTACGGACATCTTTCCACGAATACAAAATGTCACTTTTGTTAGCAGCAAAACTTGCTGAACGTTCTCCCAATTGCTTTTCTAGTATGGCAATATCTTTTTCTAAAGCCTCAGGTTGAATACCTGCTGCCTTTTGCTCTTCGTATGATAGTGATAATGATTTTGTTAATGCTTCTCGTTTAGCTACCCACTTACTATACAACGTAATGAGTGCTTCATCTCCACTAGCTAATATCTGCTGTTTTACTTTAAGCGATGAACTTAACAACATGGCTTTTGTTGCCAGTTTGTTATTGTACATCGATCGCAAAATCTTAGGGTTATTATTTGCCATATTGATGGCAAGCGAATTATAGATTTCGAAATCTGGTCGGATTTTTTGCCAATACTTGGCTTTTTCGTTTTCTGTTAACGATGGAAAATAACGTTCAATGTATTCTAGGTAGATTTCGGTTGTTTCGTCAAAAACATCATTTGAAGCTCCTAAATCGCCTGCTGCGTAATATGTTCTACCCAGTTTACTCATAGTTGTTGTGTAGTCTGGGTGTTGATCGTTAAATATCCGCTGAAAAGCTTTTAAAGCCTCGTTGTAATTAATCTCAGCGTCAGCATAATCTCCTTTTAAATAGCTTAAGTTGGCTAATCTTACGGTGTTTTTAGCAGTGGTTAAATGACCAGCACCATAACTGTTTACGTAGATGTCTTTTGCTTGTTGAAGTAGTAAACGAGCTTCTTGATATTGAGCTTTGTTCATCAATACATCGGCTTTTAGCTCTAACGCTTGAGCATAAGATGGGTGTTGGTTGCCTACTGCATTTTGTACAATTTGCAAAGCTTGATCTATGGTTGCTATGGTAGAGTCAATACCTGTTTCTTGGGCAATTTGTAATCTGGCAATTTTGGTGAGAATTGCTGCATTCTTTATGTGGTTTTGCCCTAAGGATAGTTGCGTGTTTTTTAGAGCACTTTTGTATGCTTTTTCACTGGCTTCGTAGCTCCCCATATTGTAGTATACATCACCTAAAAGAATGGTGTTGTCAACGAATTTAGTGCTACTATCTGATAAGCGGGTTTCTGTTATTCTAAGAGCTTCTTGAACTTGTTTTTCAGCTAATACAAAATCTCCCTTAATCAACGAAATAGCAGAGAGAGCTGCATATGGTTCAATTAATTTGTAGTAATCTGTACCATGTTTTTTGGTGAGAATGTTAATGTTGTTGCTTAGGATGTCTTCGGCTTCTTTGTAACGACCAGCCTCCGTTAATACTTGAGCGTAAGCAAGGGTAGAACTAGCTCCATCACCTTCTATTTCTAAGCCTATTCTTTTGGCAACTCTTAACGCTTTATTCAGCGTTTTTTCTGCATCAGAGAACTTACCATTAATGCGTTGTAATTCCCCAAGCTCTTGTAAAGCGGTATAATAAGCGAAACTCTGTTTTGCATGATCACTCTTAATGGTAGATACAGCTTCATTCAACAGTTGTTCTGCTTCAATAAACTCTCCTTGTTCAACTTTTACTTCAGCCATTCTACCTAGTTGATAACCATAGAATACAGATCCAGTATCGTATTTGTCTGCAGCAATATCACGACCTAGGGTAAAGTAATGTAATGCTGAATCATAACGATCTAGCTCTATGTGGAGTTGAGCGTAGGCATTCAATGTTTGAATGTAAAGAGGGTGGTGTGGATGGTACACATCTATAAAGTTTGGAGTGAGGTGCTCTGTAAAAAGAGAATCGGAAAGTTTGAAATTGAAGGTGTGTAAGGCTTCAATTTTCGCTAATTCTAATAACTCTTCCTGATAGACCTGAGATGAGGTTCCATGCAGGGTATTAGTAATGTTTAATACTTGTTGTTGCAATTGAGCTGCTAGCGGAAAATTGTTGTTTTTAAGTTGTAGCAACTGATACTGTTTGATTAATGTAATTCTTTCTGGGTGAGAAGAAGGCAAGTACTCTTTTAAGATATTGATGTTTCGATTAACTCTTCTTAAGGCTTTTACATATTCACCGTTATAGATATCGTCTTCGTTCTTTAATCTTTTTGCTTCAATATGATGAGAACTCTTTTTTCCAAATCGATTGACAACTTCGCGATCATATCTTTTAACAGCTTTTTCTGCCAATTGATGATTATCTCCTTCTAAATCTGCTATGATTTCGTATTCATAGGCTTGCAAGTAGAATTCATCTGGAACTCTATTACTAGCTTGATTGGCGTACTGCTGCTTTGCACGTTTATACCATCTTGCAGCTTTGTAATATTCGAATTTTGCATGATAGATTTCTGCCATGCCTTGCATCCATTGGATATATACAATATCCTTCTTCTTGACATACTTGGGTAATGTGTCCCCCATCATAGCATATAAAGAGTCGGCTAGATCGTAATCTCCTTTTTTCAGTTGATTTCTATGGCTGTTCAACATCCACTGAGCATATAACTGACGGTTTTGTTTGTAGATAGACTTCTTGCGTTTTTTTGTCTTGATCTCTCCATTAGTGTCTGCTACTTGGTAAGTTCGTTTAGTATACGCTTTCAAAAGGACAGCTAAACTATCTGCTTGAATTTGAATTGCATTCAGATCGTGCTGTTGCTGTAAAACTTGATACTGTAATTCTTCTAGCTCAATCTGTTCTTGTATAGATAGATCATCTGAGGCTAAAGCACTAGCTTCTTTTAAGTGATTAGTAGCTTTTTGAGAAAAACCTAAGGCAATCCACATTTTTGTTAAGTGTAATTCTCCGAAATAGCGAATGGAGCTATCGTTTTGTAGCCGTGATTGTTCCCAGTTCTTTTCTGCTTCTTTTGCTAGTTGTTGCGCTTCGATAGATTTTCCAAATACTTCAAGAACATGGGCGTGAAAAGCTTGGGTAACAGGCTCCGTTGATTTTGAAAACCCCGTATTTTCTTGTTTCTTTTCAAGCGCTCTGGTTCGTCTTAAAGATTTTTCGATCAATCCCTTTTCTAACAAAGATTCTCGTTTATCGAGCTGTTTTTTCCAGTCTAATGTGGGGTTTTGTGCACTTACTATCGAAATAAAGCACACAAGCGAAGTAATAATGATTACGATCTGTTTCATGGTACTTTATTATTGGTAGTCTCTTACAAAAGTTAAGTTCAATCCAAACATCACAGTAGGATTCAGGTTGTCATGATAGTAGAGCGGAGCTAACAGATTTTCGCTCATTGCATAGAATTGAACAGGGCCTGCATTTACTGAGAACCCTAAACCAATATTGGTTACAGCTTCATCTTCGTCTAAGATGGCGTAAGAGAATTGTGCCTGTAAGAATCTTTTTAATTGGGCATTTAGTTGTCCCTTCAGGTAAAACCTTGATTTACCTTGATAGAATAAATTCTGACTCAATAACCCAACTTGTAGCTTGGGCATGATGTTATATCCAGCATATAGATTGATGCGAGTAGGAAGGTCAGTAGAGTATGATTCGAAAGTAGGGTCTATTTCTAGTTGCTCTCCCAGTGAATCTACAAAGGTTTCAATGGCTTGATAAACATTTGTGTCTTCTCTATTTACAATAGATTCGAAACTGATAGGGGTAATGTCTACTCCGATTCCTTCTGCACGATAGTTTCTGACATTGTTTTTCCATTTCACCCCAGAAAACAAATCGATTGCTGCTCCAGAAAACTCTAACAATTCATTGGGCTTGTATTGAAAGCCAATATCAATTGCATGTCCAAAATTTCTATTAGCAGAAACCAAGTTCTCATAGTTATCTTCCCAGTAATCGTTTACTCCACTTGTGTTTAGATCGAATGATGCAAAGCCCGAAAGGGTATCATCAAGAGTTTGAAAATCTGTATCTAAAATTAATGCTGAAGAGTTTGTTTTTACACTTGATACCCCATAAAATAGTTTGTATTTGATTCCTACAGACAACTTGTTATTGATGCTTCTTGCCCAGCCAAAACCATATTCTCTTACGTGATATTGGTTGACTTGTAAATTTTCTATTCTAACATTTCTGCCTAGTAAATCTTCTAGATCATCAGAATCCCACACTTCTTCAATTAAAATGGCTGCATCTTTCGGAAATATTGTTTCCATGTTGAAACGTTCAGATACGTTAAAGTGAAAGTAATTCTGTCCGCTTGCAAAGCCTATGTGTAGTAAGTCAAGTGTTAATGATGTTTGAATGAAGTTGTCATCTTCTAAACCTTCAACAAATTTTTGCACATCAAAAGTGAATTCACCATTGTTTTCATCAAATACATCTTTTGTTTGAAAGTCGTTCCTGCTGGCAGAAAGATTTACTCCCCCCAAGGCTGGTATTGATATGTTTACACGCGATGTGGGTGTTAATGCAGGATTGGTATAAATAGATTGTGGAACATGACTCATATTATATAATATCATGTTTTTCTGTCCAAATCCTATTAATGGAAATAGGAAAAGACAGACCACGATGAACTTTCTCATGAGACTAACTTTTGCGTTTTTAGGGTTTGACGATTGTCTTAGCTAAAGTATCATTTCTATTAGAAATAGCGTCTCAATAAGTGGTTGAATGTGTTGTTTACTGGTCTAGTAAGTAGGTGTAGAGTATTCCTGTTTTGTCTGTGACTAGTAAGTTAAATTGACCATCATTATTCAAATCTGTGATAGTAAATGCTGAGGCTCCATCCATTGGGAAGAATGGTTGAAGTTGCTCTGTTCTATCGAACAAGTAGATTTCGTTTTCTTCTTGAATTGTAACTCCGATAGAGTAACCATCATTAAATCGATAGGCATTCATTGAACTGATATCTCCTTTCTCTAGCTCAATCTTTAGAAGTTGCTCTCCGTCATCATCAAACCCAATTATAGTCCCTTTGTCTCCAAACAAGTAATCTTTTGAGCCATCATTGTTCAGGTCTAGTACTTGGAATTGATGGTTAGGGCTAAAACTACCATAATCGGCTTTTTGCAATTCACCATCTAAGAATAATCTGTAGACCGTTCCACTGCTATCACTTACTACTAAATAGGAGTTGCTTAGGGTCGTTCCAATTGATAAGTAGCTTTTACTAGGACGTTGTGTAACGGAGTTTTTCAATTTTTTAATGCGAACTCTTCCTCTGCGATCATACCCTACTACTTTACCATCTGCTAACTCAGCAATGACATAGTCTTTTCCTTTGATAGAGAAGTACTTAATAGGGCGAATGATATTAGTGTCTTCAGGCTTATGCTTCCATCCCTTTACGAGTTTCCCATCATTGTCAAAGTTGTATAGATTACCTTCTTCCGCTGGAACCAAGATGCGATACTTTTTATTTCCAGAGTAGTCAACAAGGGTTAATCCAGTTGTTGCTTTTTGCTCAAGTTCAATGGAATACCCCGGAACATCATGCCCATTGCGGTCAATTAGGAATACCTTAGATCTTGTATTGAATAAGATTTGTAGCTTATTGTTAGCATACACATCAATTTGGTAAACGTCACTCAATATCGGTTCACTTAACTTTCGTTTCCAGATAACTTTTCCCGAATTCGAAATCAAGTAAATGTTGTTATTGTTGTCTTGTATGAAAACCTCTTTAGCATTGGTGTAATGGTTTTTGACAATGGTAGGTTTCATGTTAGCAGGAGCCTCTAATGCCAATTCCCATAAAGAGTAAGAAGCTTCTTTGTAAACCGGATTATGAACGAAGTATCCGTGTGTGTAGAACAGTCCTTTTCTTTCAAAACTCCACTGGTAGGCTACTGCCTGAAACTTCTGCAGAAAGGCAATGTCTTCATCTCCTTTAGTGTCAAAAGAGTTGGTCAGTACTTGATTTGCCTCTCTAGAACAACGAGCTACATTCATGTAAAGGAAGATGTTTGACTCTTCAGAGATTTGTTCTTCTAACTGCAAAAAGGCATCAGATTTTGCAAGTGTTTGTTCGCTTATATACTGAGCTCTTATTTCTCTCAGTAACTGTTGATTGTTTGCCCAAATAACATACTTGCCAATTATGGTATAGTAGCTATCTTCAATTACTTCGAATGGATGTCCGAAAATGGGAGCTAACAAGTTTGGAATACCAATGTAGTGAAGGTTGGAATCGAGCAAATTCGGAATATCATCAATCAACAAAGATGTTCGGTTCGCTAATTCGTTTAAATTTTTTTCAGCTAAAGAGATGTTGGATGCTTTGGTAATGGCAAAAAACTTGTCTTGCTTTTTATCCGCTCTTCCTTCAATGTAACCAACAGCAACTTCATGTTCTATCCAACTCAGCATATTGTCTTTGAACGAAAACCCATATTCATTTTCTAACCCTGCAATTACATGGTCGTGTTCAAAAAGCAATTCTTGCTCTTCTAAAGTAGCTCGTTTCTTTTCATACCAAATTGGAAGATTAGAGAACCCATAATGAACAAATGCAGCTGTGTTGAAAGGAAGAACTCTAGCTATTTCATGATCTTCTGGTTCTTGATTCTCGAACCAAGCGAGATGATGTTGTAATGAATCGTTGTAAGTACTGAAGCCACTCAACATGATTGCATTACTTTTTAGATCAACGTCTTGAACGCACCATCCACCAGTTTCAGAAATGTCAGCAAGTTGATTGTCAATAAATTGCTGTTCTATAATGGGGCTAAATGCACGAGGCAATTTTTGATAGTTGAAGAATAATGCTCCAAAAGGAGAATTACCAGCAGTTTGGTATGCTTCATTAAAATCTTCTTGAGTCAATAAACTACTTTCAGATTGTTGCTGATCGTATGCTGATTCTATCAAGCCTGCATTGGGTGATAAGAATAGCAAGTCGTTGGCTATTCCAAAATGGTAGGTAAAAGGTTTGATGTGGGCCGTGTAAACTTTTTTGCCATTTACTTCATGCTGTTGAACTTGTTGTCCGTTAACACTGAAGATTTCTTGGATGCTTTTTTTATCTGTACCTCCGGGCAAACTAACTGTTGTTAACCAGGCATTGTTGCTTTTACCAGTTGGATGCCATGAAAGATAAAGAGCTTTGGTGTCTAACCATTCAGATACTTTGTCGTTTTGTAAGAGCACAGAATCAAGCAAGGTAAGCTCTTGATTAATAGCTTTAAATGAGTTGGCATATTTTAACTCTTCCCACAAAATACTATTATGAGCAAGGTGATCCCATGTTTTTGCAGGACTGTTGATTTCCCATACAAACAGAGCATCTACAGGAATTGCCTGAATGGCACTTACAGCTGTTTTTCTTGAATTCTTTACGTATAGATATCCAAATCCCGTGGCAGCCAACAGGGCTAAAAGAATGATTCCAACAACCAGTTTTCGCATAAAGCTTGCATCTCTATTTTCAGCACCATAAATGTAGTTTGCTTAGATGCAAGAATTTGCAAGAAAGAATGATGTTATCCACAGTTCAATTTGAACTATTCTACTACTCTGATATCGATAGGAATATCATCATGCGGCCAATCTCTTCCATCAACTCGTACTTTATTTATTTCGTACACAACATCCATCCCTTCAATTACTTCTCCAAAAACGGTGTGTTCTTGGTCTAGTGTAGGTTGACCTCCTTTTTCAATGTAAACATCTAACTGTTCGCGAGTATACTTAACACCAGTTTCTCTAGCAATTGCACGTATTGTTCCATCGTTATAAGTTGGGCCGAGTGTGATGTAAAATTCGAAGGCAGAAGAATTTTTGTCAGGATTGTTAATGTATTGACGCGCAGCTGCCACAGCACCTACTTGATGAATATGGTGACTTCTGAATTCAGGATGCAATACGTACTTTCCGATGTCTTTTCTATAACGTTGTGTTTCCCAATCGTCAGAGTTTCCTGCTTGACATACAAAGTTCTCTGCTACTCGGTAAAACACTGTCATATCGAAGAATTTACGCTTAGTTAGGTAAATGAAATTGGCTCTATGAATAGGAGTATCCTCAAACAATCTCATTTTGATGTTTCCATAACTGGTTATGATTTCTACGATTGTTTCAGGATTTTTCTTTCCATACTCCGTTAGGAAGTCAACTGCAGTCTCAGTTGTCAACTTGGGAAATTCGGGTTCTTTATCTGGAGCAAATTTTTTAGTTGTTTTATTGATGTTAGGTGTTGCTCCAGTAGATTCTTTTTGTTGATTAGTTGTGTCTGATGAGCCACAACGTGTAAGAACGAACAAAGTGAAGAGAACGAACAGAATGTGTTTAGAACAGGGAATCATAGTTTATCCTAGTTTAAAGGATTTACGGTGGTAATCGGTAATGCCATGTTCGCGAATAGCACCTTTGTGTTTTACGGTAGGGTAACCTTTGTTTTGTTTCCAGTCGTACATCGGAAATTCTTCATGAATCTTTTCCATGAATTCGTCACGATACGTTTTTGCCAAGATAGAGGCTGCTGCAATTGAGGCAAATTTAGCGTCACCTTTCACTACACAGGTATGAGGCGTAAAAGGATACGGTTTGAATTTATTACCATCTACTAGAATGTGTTCAGGCCTAGTTTTCAGTTGGTCTAATGACTCGTGCATGCCTAAAATACTCGCCCAAAGAATATTGATTTCGTCAATTTTCACTGGGTCAATAAATGCTACGGCATAATCTATTGCTTGTTCTTCTATTGCAATTCTAAGCTCGTTACGTTGCTTTTCGCTCAATTGTTTTGAATCGTTTAGTGAGGTTAGTGAAGTTTCTTCAGGAAGTATAACTGCAGCAGCAACTACTGGACCTGCTAAACATCCTCGGCCTGCTTCATCACAACCAGCTTCAACAACTCCCTGTGTGTAATATGGGGCTAATCTTTTAGACATAATTCAATCGATCTCCACAAGCTTTCCGCAGTAATATCCCAGCTGAACAGGTCTTTCCTTGCTTTACCCGCTTCAATGAGTACGGTTCTTTTTTCTGGTTCTATTACTTCTTCCATTGCTTGAACAATACTGTCCACATCAAACGGGCTACAATATACGGCAGCATCACCAGCAACCTCAGGCATGCTAGTTACTCCAGAAGTAATAATGGGCACATGGCATCTCATAGCTTCTACCAACGGGATTCCAAACCCTTCGAAAAAGCTGATATAAGTAAGCGCTTCTGCTCCAGCCAATACACTTGCCAAATCTTCTTGACTTAACCTACCTAAAAAGTGTACATCAGTAGCGTACGACATTTCAGTAAAGGTATCTTCTTGTTCGCTGCTCCACCATTTCTTTTCTCCAGATAATAGTAGCTTATGAGGAAGTTGGTGCTTCTTCTTAAACTCATCGAAGGCCTTTAGAAGGAGTGGAATGTTTTTTCTTGGTTGTAAAGCTCCTACGTAGATGAAATACGGATGGCCATCTGCATATATACGTTGTTGCTCTTGCTTTTTTGCGAGGGTAACGGGCTCAAAAATGCCACTGGCACCGTTGTAAACCACATCAATTTTATCTGCTTCGGTCTGGTACTGAGCTACAATATCTTGTTTACTAAACTGGCTAACCGTTGCAATACGATGGGCTTTTTTTGCAAACCTCGGGAAGTAGTATTTCAAGTAATAACGCGCAGCAAAAGGTAAATACTGTGGATAATGTTCAAAGTTGATATCATGAATAACAGCTAGTTGTTTCTTTCTACTTCTCAAACTCATATATCCATCAGGGGAGATGAATAAATCGGCTTTTAGTTTTCTGAGTAATGCAGGAATTCGCCATTCAAACCATGTGTAAAATAATATGGGATGTCGAGCCGAGGGATAAAGCACATGAGGTGTTACATTATCCGCAAAAACGAATTCTTCTGAATATTCTCTGTCGAAAACAAAATGGAAATCCACTTCGGGATGTGCTACCACGATGCGTTTCAAGGTTTCGTAAGTAAACCATCCTATTCCTTCCAATTTATTTGGAAGAAGCAAACGTGTATTAACAACTATCTGCGGCCTCATTGTTCGCGAAAATAACAGAACCAATCATTTAGCAACTGACATTCTGCATGAGCGAAAAATTATCTTTGCCTCCCTTGAAAAGTAAGATACAGTACATACTTCAACAATTACTAGGCTTTGATCGTTACCTAAGGCTGTTTGCACAGTTCAAAGTAGCCACGATTAAACACGATTCTAAGGAGAACGATTTCTTTACGTTTTTATCCTTGTTGCCATCAGGAGGAATAGCCTTAGATGTTGGTGCTAACTTAGGTATCATGACTCATTTTTTGAGTCAGTTAAGCGATACAAAAGTTATTGCCATTGAACCCATGCCTCAGAATTTTAAGGTATTGCAATTCATGCAGAACAAGTTTGATTGGGCAAACGTGATTCTTTCTCAAGTAGCTGTGGGGGAGAGGGATGGAGAGGTTGAGATGGTAATGCCTGAGGTAGATGCTGTGCAAAAGCAAGGTCTAAGTCATGTTGTGCATGAGACCATTACTGAGTTCAACGAAGGGAAGAAATTACATGTGCCAATGACAACATTAGATGGTCTGGTAACGAATGAAAATAGGCATGTAGTTGGAATTAAGATTGATGTAGAGAATTACGAGTACTTTGCTTTGCTTGGAGCTAAAAAGATTTTGTCTGAACAAAAACCGATTGTTTACACAGAGTTGTGGGAAAATGAGAATCGAACTAAAGTGATGGACCTCTTGGACTCTCTAGGCTATGGATGTTATGTTGTACTAGATGGTAAAACAGTGCGTTACCAAACAGAAGTGCATACAACCCAAAACTTTATCTTCATCCCAGAAACGGCATAAACGTGCAACGGCTATTTTTTCAAAACCTTGCTTTTTTATTAGTTCTCAACTTGCTGGTCAAGCCATTTTGGATTTTGGGTGTAAATGTTGCAGTTCAAAATGCTGTAGGGCCTGATGATTATGGTCTATACTTCGCAGTTTTGAATTTGAGTTACATTTTTCAAGTAGTTCTTGACTTTGGAATTCAAAACTTCAACAACAAGACCGTGGCTGAAGATCCAACGAATTATCGATTACACTTGGTAAACATGGCCATCGTAAAGTTTGCCCTCGCATTGGTGTATTTCCTCATTTTGTTTGGTGTTGGAAACTGGATGCTTGGATATCATGATAGAATGTTTCATTTGTTATCTATTGTTGGATTCAATGTTTTCTTGAGCTCGTTCATTTTGTTTTTGAGAAGTAATCTTGCTGGACTTCATTTGTTTAAGTGGGATAGTTTAGCCAGTGTAGTTGATCGGATGTTGATGATTGCTATTTGTGGAGGACTTCTTCTTTTTTCAAAAGCAACATTTCAAATTGAATGGTTCGCATGGGCTCAAACGGTATCTTATGGAGTTGTGATTCTAGGAGTAGCAGGAGTTCTTGCGTTGAAAGCAGGTAAAGTAGATTGGAAGTTTGAGAAAGGCTTATTCTGGAAGATTTTGAAACTCAGTTTTCCTTTCGCGTTATTGAACTTTTTAATGAGTGCCTATCAACGTGTAGATGGAGTTATGCTAGAATCGGTATTAGAGGAAGGTACTTACTATGCGGGAGTATATGCGCAGGGTTTCAAAGTGTATGAAGCAAGCACAATGATCGCATTTTTGTTTGCAGGATTGCTATTGCCCATTTTTTCGAAAGAGTTGAGTTTGAAGAATGACATTCGTCCTGTGGCCTTATTGGCTGGAAAAGTATTACTCGTTCCTGTATTGATTTTGGTTATTAGTACAGGCTTTTATGCCCCAGCTATCAGTGAGGTTTTGTTCCAAGAAGCTGTTTCTCCTACAAGCAGGGTACTTCAAGTATTGATGTTTAGTTTTTTACCAGTTTCTGTGGGGTATATCTTCAGTACACTTTTAACAGCAGCTGGAGATTTGAAATTCTTGAATTATTCATCTCTCTTGGGGTTGGTGGCGAACATTGGTCTTAATTGGTGGTTAATTCCAGAATATGCTGCATTTGGTGCAGCAATTTCAACACTAGTTACCCAAGGGGTGGTTATTGGATTGCAGTTCATTCGAGCTTGGATGAAGTACGATTTTTACATATCCTTAAAGAAATTAGGTATGCTTCTGATATTTAGTGTGCTATTTGTTCTGTTAGGAGTTGTTTTAACCAACTATTTTGGTCAGAGCATCATAATCTGGTTGGGTTACATACTAATAGGATTGATGCTGGCGTTATCCCTCAAAATTGTAAGCATTCGTGAGACATTTAGCCTATTAAAATGATCCAAGTCTCAGAAGCTTATTATGTTATTTTTGGCACCCAAATCGTAGACTATGACAACCCAAGATCCTCAGAGATCGGAATTTGATTCATCTAATTTTATCATCTTCCTCTTAAAGTGGAGAAAGCAACTTATTATAGTTGGTTTTCTAGCAGCATTAGTTTCTGCCGGAGTTTCTTTAATGATTACAAATAAGTATCAATCAACTGTAATCTTTTTCCCTGCACAGAATAGTTCATTATCTAAAGCGGTCATGACTATGGATGCCGCAGCGAAGAATGATATTTCCACTTTTGGTGAAGAAGAGCAAGCAGAGGCAATGCTTCAAATCTTAAACTCGGATAACATTAAATGGAGAATTTGGAGCAAGTACGACTTGATGAACCATTATGAGATTGATCCAACAGGTGATTTTGCAAATACTGAGCTTGGTCAAACATGGGAAAGTAATGTGAATTACAAGCGTACGGAGTTTAACTCTATCAGAATTGATGTGTTGGATACTGATCCAAAAATGGCTGCTGATATTGCGAATGATATTGCTGCCCTAGTCGATTCAACTAAAAACAAAATGTTGAGAGATCGTGCAAGTCAAGCGCTATCCGTAATTGAAGACGAATACAATAACCTAACTACGTACATGCAAGAGTTAGATGACTCATTGACTGTTCTGCGTAGAAAAGGTGTTCAAGAGTACGACAAGCAAATTGAGCAGATTACTAAGGTATATTACGAAGCGATTGCTGCAAATAAGCAAGGTGTTGTTCGTGAATTAGAGTCTCAATTAGATACGCTTGCAAAGTATGGCTCTGCCTATAAATCAATGACGGAGAACTTAGAGTTCTTGCGCGAACGATTTGTATTGTTAAGAGGTAAGTATGATGAGGTAAAAGTAGATGCAAATCAAAATATCACACACAAATTTGTGGTAAACGAAGCACAACCTCAAGAAAAGAAAGCATATCCTGTTAGGTGGCTAATTGTGGTAGTGTCCACTATGAGCGCTTTGCTTTTGGCTGTTCTGGTGATTATTGGGGTAGAGAACTACCAACGTTTTGCCAATCAGATTAAAGACTAATGACTGAGGCCCTCAAGCAACGGTGGGTACTAGGTGGTTCAGGACTTTTCATTTTGTTAAGTGCTGTTTTCATCTATTTCGAAGTATTCTGGATAGCTGCGCTACCAGCTGCTTTGATCATTGTTGCATTGGCTATTTTCAGATTACATTGGCTATTATTACTCATAACCTTTTGTACGCCATTATCACTGAATTTAGAAGATGTAGGTGGAGGGTTAGGTTTATCATTACCCACCGACCCCTTGTTGTTCGGAGCAATGGCTGTTTTTCTCTTAAAACAGGCCTATGATATGCGTTATGATTCGCGTATTCTTAGAAATCCAATTACAGTTTCCATTTATTTTTTCTTGTTCTGGATTGTATTAACGGCATTCACAAGTGATTTACCGCTGGTAAGTTTTAAGTTCTTTTTAGCGCGCTTATGGTTTATTGTACCATTCTTTTTTGTGGCTGCGCAAATGTTCAAATACCCAGATCTTGTAAAGAAATATTTGTGGATGTACATTGTGCCATTTGCAGGTATTGTCATCTACACGTTGATTAGGCAAGCTGTTCGCGGTTTTGACGCTCAAGCTGCCCACTGGGTAATGCAACCGTTCTATAAAGATCATACGATTTATGGAGCTATGTTGGCGTTTTACATTCCTATCACGTTTGCTTTTATGTTCGATAAGAAGTATGACATCAATGCTAAAATTCTTTCAGGATTCTTTTTTGGAATTCTAATGATTGGGGTGGTAGCATCATTAACAAGAGCTGCATGGGTAAGTTTGGTTGGTGGTGTAGTTTTATATGCTGTTATCAGATATAAGGTGAAATGGTGGATATTGTTAGTTGCTGCAATTGCCGGTGGACTTGTTTTCAATTCGTTGCAAACCGAGATCATTCATAAGTTAGAGAAGAACAGGCAAGATTCTTCTGGTGACTTGGCAGAACACGTAGAATCAATTTCAAACGTGGCTACTGATGCATCTAATTTGGAAAGATTGAATAGATGGAGTTGTGCGTTCAGAATGTTCTTTGAAGATCCAGTATTGGGTAAAGGACCAGGAACGTATTCATTTTTATATGCGCCTTATCAACGATCATCTGAGCTAACAGTAATCTCTACCAATTTCGGGAATTTAGGAAATGCCCACAGCGAGTATTTTGGGCGTATGGCAGAACAAGGAGTACCGGGGTTAATCGCTTTCTTGGCTATTATCCTACTAATATACGTGAGAGGAATTCCGTTGTATTATCAATTAGAAGATCGTAACCAAGCGAACTTATTGATGGCTGTATTGGTAGGTTTAGGAACGTATTTTATTCACGCTACGTTGAATAACTACCTCGATCAGGACAAAGCCGCCATTACGTTCTGGGGCTTTATCGCGATCGTTGTAGCATTTGATGTATACGGGAAGCGAATGCCTAAGACAAATCCTTCAGCTTCTTCAGAGCATCTGGAAGCTGGCGAATAGCCGCTAATTCTTTCCATTTCCCTCTTGCTTCTTCAGCAGGAGTTCCGAAATAGGTTTTGTTACCTTCTAATGATTTTGAGATACAAGAGCAAGCTAAAACAACAGCCTTGTCACCAATATGTAATCCGCTAGATACACCAACTCTTCCCCACAGAGTAACACTGTTTCCAACCACCGTACAACCAGCAATTCCAGTATGTGCAGCGAATAAGCAATCTTCGCCTACAATAGTATCGTGCCCTACATGGCACAAGTTGTCAATTTTTGTTCCGCGTTTAATGGTAGTATCACCAGAAACACCTCTATCTATTGTAGTTCCAGCTCCTAGCTCAACATCATTTTCAAGTATTGCTCTACCTCCAGAAAGTAGTTTATCGTATCCTTCTTCTCTACGTTTGTAATAGAAAGCTTCAGCACCCACTACAACATTAGAATGAATAATACAACGATCACCTACCACACAGTTGTAATTGATTACGGCATTGGCATGAATAATACAGTCTTTTCCTACTACCACATTAGCTCCAATAACTGCTCCTGGTTGAACTACTGTTCCTTCGCCAATAATGGCACTTGGGTCAATGTTTGCGGTACTGGCAATAAATGGACTGAAGTGTTTTGTTAAAGTATTGAAATCTCTAAAAGGATCATCGCTAATCAGCAAGGCTTTTCCGTCAGGGCATTCAACTTCTTTATTGATTAACACAATGGTTGCAGCCGATTCTAATGCTTTATCGTAGTACTTTGGATGATCTACAAATACAATGTCGCCAGGCTCAACTACATGAATTTCATTTTGCCCCAATACTTCAAAATCTGCTGGTCCAACAAACTTGGCACTAATAATCTCAGCAATATCTTCTAATCGCTGTGGAGATGCGTATTTCATAGTCTTGTTATTTGATATAAACCAAAAAAAAGCGGGTATTGAACCCGCTTCTTTATGATTGCCTAATTGGCTTATGATTTTACACGTTCTTGGTATGAACGATCGTCTGTTCTAACTTTTACTTTATCTCCTTCATTCACAAATAAAGGAACTCTAATTTCTGCACCAGTTTCTACAGTGGCAGGTTTCATACTGTTTGTAGCAGTATCACCTTTAATACCAGGTTCTGTATAAGTAACTTCTAAGATGGCTACTGTTGGAAGATCAACTGTTAATGGTTTTTCATCAGCAGCATCAAAAACGATTTTTACGTTTTCCCCTTCTTTCAACAAATCATGATTATCAATCATGTCTGCTGCAATGAAAGTTTGTTCAAACGTTTCGTTGTTCATGAAGTGCATATCATCACCTTCTTTATACAAGTATTGGTAGTCGCGAGTTTCTACTCTTACTTCATCAATTTTAGCTCCAGCAGGAAAGGTGTTGTCTAACACTTTACCTGTTGTCATGCTTTTGATTTTTGTACGCACGAATGCAGCACCTTTACCTGGCTTTACGTGCAAGAATTCTTTGATTTGATAAATGTCGTTGTTGAAACGGATGCACAATCCGTTGCGGATATCAGATGTTGATGCCATATCTAGTTCGTTATAAGATTACGAATGTACTATTTTGACTTTATGGGTGGTTTATAGTCTGCAATCTCTAATCGCTGATTACAAAAGAAAATTTCTTCTTCTTGATGATTACTGCAAACCATCACCATTCTATCTTGGGTATGTTGTTGAATTAGATCTGCATACCATGCTTTGCCAGTGGCGTCTAAGTTACTAGTAGGTTCATCTAAGAATAAAAATGGCGTGTCGCTTAAAATGGCTAGGCCTAATCGAACGCGTTGTTTCATTCCGCTAGAGAATTGCTTGATAGGTCTGTTAAGCGCATGTCCTAGTTGGAGTAATTCAGGCAATTGCTTGATATTGATGTCCTTTTTGAGGGGCTTTAAATTAAAATGAAATTCAAGCATTTCAGGCAAGTAATAATCCTCGTAAATACCAAGGTAAGGTGTGGCTAAGCTTACATGTCGAAATAGCTGCTCAACAGATAGTTTTTTACCTTTTACTTGAACGTGAAGTTCTCCTTCAGAAGATCTAGCATATCCAGAAATTACTTGAAGCAGGGTAGATTTTCCAGATCCATTAGATCCAAGAATAGCGTATGATTTTCCAGATTCAAATTGATAATTGAGATCCCGAAAAATCCATTCTTTATTAAAACGTTTGCCTATGTGCTCAGCACGAATGTGCATGCTTACGGACGTTTTACAATTCCGTTTTCTGATTTAGCTATGAAATCAAGAATAAGTTGTTTGTGCTCGCTATCAGGGAACTTTTCCTTGATTTCTTCAACAGCGTTACCAATGTTCTTATGACGAATATAGAGGGTACGGTAGATATCTTCAATCTCTTTGATTGTTTCTTCTGCCCAACCTCTTCTACGTAATCCAATAGCATTGATTCCTGTATAGGTTAGAGGTTCACGTGCACACTTAATAAACGGAGGTACATTCTTTCGGATAAGCGATCCGCCAGCAATAAATGAATGTGCTCCAACATGTAAAAATTGCTGTGCTCCACATAGACCTTCTATGATCGCGAAGTCTTCAATTACCATGTGCCCGGCCAAAACCGTGTCTACAGCAATAATAACGTTGTTTCCAACAAAGGTGTCGTGTGCTACATGCACATACGCCATAATAAGGCAATTGGCACCGATGCGAGTTTCCATTTTATCAATGGTTCCCTTATTGATGGTTGCACATTCTCTGATGGTTGTGTTGTCTCCAATGGTGGTAATAGATTTTTCCCCTTTGTATTTAAGATCTTGCGGAATGGCAGACACGACTGCACCAGGGAAAATTTTACAATTCTTACCGATGCGTGCACCATCCATGATTACCGCATTAGGACCAATCCAAGTTCCATCACCAACTTCTACATCTGCATATACTGATGCAAAAGCTTCTATTGTTACATCCTTACCAATTTTGGCATCAGGATGAACGTATGCCATTGGGCTAACACTCATTTAAGCTTGTTTTTTTGCGATTTGAGCCAACAATTCTCCTTCAGTCACCACTTTATCACCCACGTAGGCTGTACCTTTCATGTGAGCAATGCCTCTTCTAATTGGAGATAGTAACTCTAGTTTAAAGATAATGGTATCTCCAGGAACAACTTTTTGTTTGAACCTTACATTATCAATCTTCATAAAGTAGGTAGCATACTCAGTTGGATCGTCTACATGAGCAAGGATCAAGAACCCTCCAGTTTGTGCCATTGCTTCTACAATTAGTACACCTGGCATAACTGGCTCAGTTGGAAAGTGACCGTTAAAGAATTCCTCGTTACGTGTAACGTTCTTCACTCCAATCACATATTCTCCTTCTTTCAATTCCATGATCTTATCTACCAATAAGAATGGATATCTGTGAGGAAGAACACGAGTAATTTCGTTTGTATCAAATAAAGGTTCCTTATTTAAATCGAATTTAGGAGCCGCTTTACTTTGCTTCTTAATTTGTTCTTTCAACACCTTAGCAAATTCACTATTGCTAGTGTGCCCAGGGCGGGCAGCTAAAATGTGTGCTTTAATTGGTTTTCCAACTAAGGCAAGATCTCCAACAATGTCTAACAGTTTGTGGCGTGCTGGTTCGTTTTCGAACCGAAGGTCTAGGTTATTTAAGATCCCTATACCCGTTTCTTTCAACATGCTTACCGGCTTGTTGAACGTTGCAGCTAACTTTTGCTTTTCTTCATCACTCAAGCTAGTATCAACCATTACGATGGCATTGTCAACATCACCACCTTTAATCAACCCTGCATTTACTAATTGCATTAACTCACGCAAAAACACAAAAGTTCTACAAGGCGCTATGTCCTTCTCAAACTCATGAATGTTGTACATGGTTGCATGCTGTGTACCCAATAATGGAGAGTTGTAATCAACCATTACAGTAATACGATATTCAGAATCTGGAACTGCTAGAATTTCAGCTTCTTTCTCTTCGTTCTCATACTTTAGATTCTCATCGAGAACAAAGTATTCTCTTTCAGCATCTAATTCTTCAAATCCAATCTTTAAAATTCCTTCAACAAAGTGAAGTGCACTACCGTCTAAAATTGGCACTTCAGGACCATCGATTTCAATAAGTGCATTATCTATTTGAAGTCCTACTAAAGCGGCAAGAACATGCTCTGTTGTGTGAATTTCACCACCATTTTGCTTTAAACTAGTTCCTCTTTTTGTAGAGAATACATTGTCAGCATCCGCTTTGATACGTGGTCTACCTTCAAGATCTATACGTTCAAAAACATACCAATGATTGGCTGGAGCCGGTTTCAACGTCATAGTGATGTTTTGACCAGTATGCAGACCAACACCAGTAAACGAAATTTCAGATTTTAAAGTTCTTTGCTTATCAGACATAATGCAGTTTCGAAGGATCAGTTATTTGATTTCAATTCAGCAATTTGCTGCTTTAAGTTGTCAAGTTCTTGTTTGATGGATGGGAAGTTTTTGTAAAGAACGAAAGACTTTCTAAAGTCTCCGATTGGCATAGCAGGAATTCCTTGAAGGATAGTGTTTTCAGTCAATATATCTTTTGGAACACCTGTTTTTGCAGCGATTTTTACACCATCAGCAATGCGTTGGTGTCCTGCAAAACCTACCTGGCCTCCTATCATACAGTTTTTACCAATGATGGTAGAACCAGCAATCCCAGATTGAGCTGCAATTACTGTGTTTTCACCAATTTCCACATTGTGTCCTACTTGAATTAAGTTATCTAACTTAACTCCTTTACGAATGATCGTTGAGCCCATTGTAGCTCGATCAATAGTTGTATTTGCGCCAATCTCAACATGATCTTCTAAAATCACATTTCCAATGTGCACAATTTTAGTGTAGTTGTTTTCACTGTTTGGTTGGAACCCAAACCCATCACCACCAATAATAGCCCCAGCCTGAATAACGCAGTCGCTTCCGATTACGCATTCTTCATAAATACTAACGTTATTATAGATCGTACAATCATTTCCAATACAAGTGTCATCAGAAATAGTTGTGTTGGCGTGAATGAAACAGTTGTTTCCAACCTTTACATTTGGGCCAATAACCACATTGGCTCCAATAAATACGTTCTCACCAACCTGAGCGGTATGGTGAATAGTTGCTTTCGGATGAATACCCACTTTCGCTTGCTGCTTGTACTGCTTGTACGTCTGCAAAATCTGAGCGAATGCCATACGTGCATCGTCTACCCAAATTAATGAAACATGGTTTGGAACGGGGTATTCTAGTTGAATACTGTTGCTAATAATAACTACACTAGCGGCAGTTGTATACAAATGAGATACATAGTCTGCACTATACAAAAAAGAAAGCGTATTAGGCTCTCCTTGATCTATCTTAGATAAGTTCGTTACGACAGTAGTTTCACTTCCCTCAAGTTTACCTTGAATTAGCTCTGCTACTTGACCTGCTGAAAACTCCATGCATGGCTGTTTTAAAGTGCTCGATTATAAACACATGATCTGTTCAAAAGTAGTTTCTAAATTCCTTTGCATTTCTGCAATGGGAGCTACTTATCAACATTTTGAGCGCGGCAAATTTAAAGGAATTTTGGGTAACA
>DIYR01000221.1 GCA_002429085.1 Flavobacteriales bacterium UBA6049 | reverse complement strand
ATTTATTGCAGAAGGCACTTATTTTCCTGATGTTGATACTTTAGCGAATTTCCGAATGTTTAGGTGTCCAGCCCAAATTTCATTGTTTGGTGGGTTTCCTGCTACTGGTAATCCAACTTTCGCAGATCGTGATTGGATAGCTTTTCAAACCATTCTAGATGGTGATATACTTGGTGATGATGATGGTACCATTGCTACTAGAGGAGACAATGCAAAACGTTTGCTCATGCTTGATACCTACGGAAGGTTAGATGGCCTTATTGTTCGCAATGGTGGGGACAATACAGGGGGACCTGGGGCTGGACTAGCATTAATTGGAACGAATAACCGTGAAGCGCTCATTGAAAATTGTGTTTTCGAGAATAACTGGGTAACAGATAATGGTGAACTAATTTATGAAGGCGGTGCCATTCGCGGTGCTGCTATTAACGGAACGGATGTATTAGAAATTCGAAATGTTGTTTTCAAAAACAACAAAGCCAAATTTGGTGGTGCTGTACTTTATGGAGGTACTTTAAAAGCTAATAACTGTGTATTCATTGAGAATGAAGCAACAATGGGCAGTGCCATAGTAGCTGCTGGTACCGGAAATGGATCTGGACCTGCGACTATTGTCCAAAACGTATTTTACAAAAACAATTCTGTAACGGGAGTTAATCAAGGTGATAGAAGTGGTGTAATTGGTAGGTTAAATCCTTCATCAGGTAATATATCAGTCATAAATTCTACATTCAAGGAGAATACTGCTGATGATGAATCTATTATTTACGGTGGAAATCCTACATTATTACCCACTTACACAGAATTCAATAATTGTTTAATTGATCATTCCGATACAGTTGTGGCATTTGGTATCTATACCAATGATGTAGTTCAACTAAATAATTGCGTAACAAGTTCTACCGAAGGTCTAGCTATAAATGGATCCCTCGATATAAACGATGGAACAATCAATACAAGTAATTGGCAAGAAGGAGCATCAATTACATATATGATTGAAGACACGAGCAATGCTGTTTTCGTTCTAGATTGTAATGCCATTGGACGCAATGAAGGGCTTAATAGCATATTGCCAAGTTCCATTTTAAACGGATTAGATTTAGCAGGAAATCAAAGAATTCAGGGAGGTACTGTTGATGTTGGAGCTTATGAGACCTCTACATTTGATAGACCAGAAATAGTACAAGTAGATACCACTCTTGAAGTTTCCAACGGACCTTTCGACAACTATCAATGGTTACTTAACAATACCATTATAAATGGTGCTACAAGTCCTTCTTACATTCCTACAGCTGATGGAGATTATTCGATAGTAGCAAGTAACAACAACGCATGTGGTAATAATTCATCCTTATCAATTCCTGTAGTTCTTCCAACAGACACTATTCCTTCTGATACTTCTACTGGAATAAACGAAACGAATCTTACGTCTGTAAGAGTATGGCCTAACCCAGTTAACGATGTTGTGCAACTTGAATCAAGTCACCCTATTCAGAACATCTGGATTTGTGATATGAATGGTAAGCGTATGAAAATCGAACAGAACGTAAACCAACAGGTTTATGTAGCAAACCTACCTCGTGGAATTTACTTCATAGAGGTCAAAAATGAACTTAACACAAGCTTTCATCGCATAGTTAAGTTATAAGAATCGCACAGCATTTTAACTCTGAACAGCCAAGGCAACATCTCAGATAATTGAGGAGTTGTCTTGGTTTGTGATAAACATACTTTTGTGGTGTGAAGCTTCCAATCTCCTTTATTCTGTTCTACTTATTCACGTCAGTATGCTCTTTGGCACAGGATGTTGCTTTTTTTAAACTATCCGAACAAGAATTAGGAAGCAATACCGTATACGATTTGCACTTAATGGATGATGGCAGCATGATAGCAGCAACAGAACATGGCGTTGCTATCATTAGCATGGCTGGAGTAAAAATGCTCAATCATCCTAAGGCATTGCGAAAAAGCTATTCTAATATTCAGCGTGATCAAAACAATCAATTGTATGTACTCAACTTTCGGAATCAACTATACCGCATTACACCTGATTCATTAGAGCTTTTTCTAGACTTGACTCACGATTTTAATCAGCGAATTATCAGTTATCGACTCATTGGCGAAACGGTGATTGTTTACAGTAACCGTCAAATTAAGCGCTACTACCTTTCAACAGGTAAGGTTGACACAAGTTGGAGTCAAAGACTTGAAAAACAAACTAATAGATTTATTTCTTTTACTTTTTCTGGTGAAAGTGTTGGAAACGACAGTACTATTTATTTAGGCAATTACTCCATTGTAAATGATTCCATCCACTTTACGAAACAAGTAAATTCAGTAAGCTCTGGAGCACGCTACTATCAGCATCAGAAAGAAAAATATGTTCTCCGCACTAATCTTGGTCAACTGCAAACCTCTAGGCTAAAACGCAATCTTGATTTTAATGCATACTTTCCAGGAAATAAAGCTCAGAACTTAGGTCATACCCAATCGCATTTTTGGATCGGAACGAATACTGGTGTATTACTGTTTGACCCTACTTTGAAAGACACAATACCTGAGCTACTGTTGAAAGACTATTCTATTTCCTGTGTTGAAGAAGATTTACAAGGCAATTATTGGATAGGCACCCTATATAATGGCGTTTTAATTGTGCCTTCAGTTAACATGAAAGACATAACCCTTTCTGGTAAAAAACGCGAAGATTTTGCTGGAATTGCCGCAATACCTAACACTGATTCTATAGTAATTGCCACCAAAAATGGAAAAGTATTCGGAGTTGATGTTGATAATCAACTGAATGAAATTGCAACGATTCCTGTTGATGAACTCTATGATATCACTTACAAAAACAAAACAGTTTACACTATTAGTACTCCTAATATAGCTCGATTAAAAAATGGCTCAATTCAAACTACTCGTACCCCTGGAATCTCTAAAAAAACAACTATTCTAGCCCATCACATACTAGGATATTCTTGGTACTCATGTAGCTTAATTCAAAAGGATTTTACATCAAAAAATACTCAAAATATACCTGCATTCTCTAGTATAAAAACTGAAGTTCGAAACAACGCTCTACTAATTCAAACACCTTTTCAAAAGCTATGGTCTCGTATGGATGGTAGTTGCATCATTGGTTCCAATATGGGGCGTTGTAAACTACTTAACAAATACGGCATTCACTATCTTGATTCTATTGGAGGTAAACCTTTTCATGTAGCAGATATCACCTCAGATGAATACAATACAGGTTATGTATTAACTACCGAAGGTATTGTCTATCGTATTGATTCTAATTCATTTGAATTACATCAAATTGGGCAATTTGATGTAATGGCATTACCAGAACGACTGCTGGTAAAAGATGAACATTTTATATGCTACAGCAACGGGGAGTTACACTACATCAACCTAAGAGATGGAATTCAACATAGATTTCAAGACCTAATTCCGTTTAATTATAACGAGTTAGTAGATCTAGAATGCACTACTGAAAGCGTATGGTTAGTTTTTCCTTCCCACCTTTTTCGGATTCCTCTTTCTAATTTGAAACAGAAAAGAGAAGCCGTTATAAATCCCTTACAACTTGAGGACATTCCTCTACCTGTAAATGGCAGCTACCAACTTTCCGCCAATCCTGGGCCTATTAAAATCTCTATCAATTACACAGATGTATTGGTAAAACACGAATTAAACTATTACTATCAGTTGAACGATGGCCCCTGGATTCCAATGGAACGCATAAATAATGCATTAACTCTAAGCAACCTCGCTGCTGGTAACTATCACTTAAAAATCAGAATAGATCAAGGTGAAAGCACTATAAATGAACGTAGTTTGTATTTCAACATTGCTCCTCAGTGGTATGAAACAACTTGGTTTACAATACTTATAGTACTTATAGTTTTTAGTACCACTGCACTAGGCTTTCGATTCCAGATTAAAGCCATAAAAAAGCGTAATGCAATTAGCCAAAAATTAAACATGGCTCAGTTAACTGCCTTAAAATCTCAAATGAATCCCCACTTTTTCTTCAATGTATTGAACTCAATACAAACAATGGTATTGAAAGAAGATAAAATCAAGGCTAATAAAATTATGAGTGAGCTCTCAGTTTTTGTGCGTAAAATCCTCAATTATTCAGATAAAGCAGAAATACCCGTAAAGGATGAGCTCGAAATGTTAGAAAACTACCTGAAATTAGAAAAACATCGATTCAACGATGATTTTAGTTATCAAATTGTAGTAGATGAAAATCTAAAAGAATTTATGCACTATCAAATCCCTCCGATGATGATTCAGCCCTTTGTAGAAAATGCTATTAATCACGGCTTGCTTCATAAAAAGCATGATAGATTACTTTCTCTTACCCTTTCGCGGAACGATCATCAGCTTAACTGCATAGTTGAAGACAATGGCATAGGTCGTAAGAGAGCTGCAGAACTTCAACAAAAAAGTAAGAAGTATCGCTCTTTCGCCTCTGATGCCAATATGCAACGTGTCAATTTACTCAAGGATGCTGGTCACTATAACGCTCAACTACAAATTGAAGATTTGTTTCACTCTAACCAACAACCTGCAGGAACTAGAGTTATTATTTCACTTCCTCTAAAACTTACCGCATGAGAGTACTTATAGTTGATGATGAACAAAATGCACGAGATAGTCTTAGAATTTTACTAGACTCTTTTTGTCCAGAAGTAACGGTTGTTGGTGAATCATCAGACGTTCCTGAAGCAGTGAAAGCAATTATCAAAGATAAGCCAGACGTAGTGCTACTTGATATTGAAATGCCAGGTTACACTGGACTTCAACTGCTGGATTTTTTCGATCAACCCAGTTTCAAAATCATCTTTACTACGGCCTATGATGCTTATGCCATTAAAGCCTTTGATTTATCGGCAATAGCCTATTTACTGAAACCAATAGATGGTGAGAAACTACAAACCGCAATTGAAAAATCTCGCCAATTACTAGACATGGAAAGTTACAAGCAACAACTTGAAACATTAAAAGAAAACTACACTAATGAAGAGGCTCTTCCGCAACGATTGGCCATTCCAGATGGAAATGGATTTCGATTTGTAGCTCCAACTGAAATTTTATTACTGAAAGCTGAAGGCGCCTACTGTAGCGTTGTGCTTACTAATGGAGAGAAAATGCTAGTCAGCAAAAAACTTGGCGCAATACATGAATTACTAGAGCACCCAAGACTTTTTAGATGTGGTCGAAGCTACGTAGTCAATCTTGATTATGTTGAAAAACTAGAAAAAAGTGATGGAGGATCTATTACAATGGTTAATGGAGAACAGATAACACTGGCTAAAGAGTTAAGAACTATCTTCCTAAACCGCTTGAGTGGCAAATAAACGCTCTTGATCGAGTAGCATTTTATTAAGATGGAAACAATAATTCATGAACACTTCGAACATATATAAAGACATATCATACAACGAAAATAGGCCTGTAATTACTGTTTTGTTCGAAACAGATTTCACCAAAGAGATAAGGATTGCTATGGAAAAAGGAACCCAAATGAAGGAACATAAAACTGCTTTTCCTATCGTAGTAGAAATTATTCAAGGAAGTATTGACTTTGGTGTTCAAAAAGAAATTAAGCACTTAGTGACAGGAGATTTGATCTCTTTAGAAAGCAACATACCACATGACTTAAAAGCTACTGAAAAAAGTATCATTAGATTGACGCTAACCAAATATGATAATACCAAACGTGTAGCGTTTGTTGCGGAAAACGGAGATTAATGATCACTTTTCAAAGAGCTATCACTATGATGTACGACTAGTTCATATCTTTATTAGCATCAAAATAAACTACACTAGTTTAACAACTAAAATTGGGTACAATGGGAAAAAAGGGATCTATGCCTAGCTTCAAAACTGTAGACGACTATATCAACAGTAAGCCTAAAGAAGCTCAAATCATTTTGAACGAGTTAAGGAGTCTAATAAAAGAAGCTGTTCCTGAAGTAATTGAAATACCTGATTGCAAGGTTCCTTCTTTTACTCTAGTACCTGAAAAAAAGACCAATCAACAAATGATGATAGCTGCATACGCAAAATATGTAAGTTTTTACCCTCATCAAGGAACTATAGATCGTTTTGAGCAAGAGCTAGAAGGTTTTGAATTAGGCAAAGGAACCGTCAAATTTCCATTCAATAAACCATTACCAAAAGAGCTAATAAAACAGATGGTTGCTTTTAGAAAACAAGAAGTTATGGACTACTAAATTAATTTCATAAGGATAGAACAAAATCCTAGAAACAAGCTGAGTATTTATACCATCTTGTACTTCTTACCCGTTCTTGGGTTTCTCTGTTTTGAAGAACGTAATAATCAAAGCAGGAAGCAAGAACAAATCAGATAATACAGCAAATAACAACGTTAAACTCACTAACAACCCGATGTAATAGGTACTTGCAAATGTGCTCAGTATCAATGTTACAAATCCACTCATTAGAATCAATGATGTTACCGTAATAGCCTTACCAGTAGAAATACTTGTTCTTTTTAACGCATAGAGTAATGATTTTCCTTTGTTTAATTCCATCTTCAACTTACTCATATAATGAATTGTATCATCTACAGCAATTCCGAAAGCAATGGTAAATATGATAGATGTAGCCACTTTTAAATCGTAGCCCATTACTCCCATAAAACCACCTATCATTAGCAATGGAACTATGTTCGGAATAAGCGTTAAAACAACCATTTTAGGAGATCTATATAGAATCCCCATGATCAAGCCAATCACTCCAAAAGCTATCAACAGTCCAAACATCATATTTGATGCTAACGATTCATTATTTAAGTCGATCAAAAGAGCCATCCCCGTTAACCTGAATTGAACAAGCGAAGGATCAATAAATTGAGCAGTTTCCTGAATCATCTGTTCATTCAGTTGCTTCATTTTATGGCCTCCATAATCGGTAATCTTGGCACTAATTCTACCAAAAGCCAAATCATCTGAAATAAACGTTTTGAACTCTGGACGTTTTTTTACTTTCTGGTAAAACTTCTCAATTCGCCTAAATTCTGCTTCAGTTTTAGGAATCTCATAATAATCGGAATTACCGCCATTCATGGCCTGATTTGCCATCTTAACAAACGTTACAGGAGAAGCTAAAAACCCTATTTGATAATGCTGCATTAAATAACGCTCAAGGGTATCAAGTTGCTGAATTACATCATATTGAAGCAATGAACTTGAATCTGGTGTCCAAATTGCCATATCAAAAGGGCGAACTCCTGCGTAGTGATCTTCAAAAAATTCAAAGTCGGCCCTATGTGGGTCATCTTCAGCCAAGTCTTCCAACAAATAATTGTCAACCTTAATAGTTGAAATACTTACAAGCGATCCCACTATCAAAGCCCCACCCAGTAGCAACACCAGCTTTCTGTTTTTTAACATCCAGAGAAAACCTGAATGCATTTGTTTATTCCAAAACAGTATTTCATTAGGTTGATGCGCTGTTTTAGGTTTTGGATTTAACAACAAGATGGCTGGCAACAGCGTAAATGCCAATAAAAACGCTACAAATACTCCAATGGCGGTGTACAAACCAAAATCTCTTACAGGCATAATATTAGCCGTCAACAACGTTAAGAAACCGATGGCTGTAGTTAAAGACGTTAAGAAAGTAGCCATTCCAATATGCTTGAATGCAATCTTAATGGCTTCGATTTGACTTTCTCCATTTCGCAATTCTTCTAAATACCGAGAGATAATATGAACAACATCGCTCATCCCTACCACAAACAGAATAGTTGGCAGTAATATGGACATAATATCTAGTGGTTTACCAAACAACACCATTAAAGCCAATAACCAAATCACAGCTAATAGAACAACCACTAACGGTACCCATACTCCCCACCAAGATCTAAACGAAATAGTTAGAAAAACAATTAAAAGAACTATTCCAAGAGCCGTAAACGTTGCTAACTCCCATTGCATTTTGTCAACAAAGTACTTTTGTCCATGCAAACGACCAGCTAGGTGTATTTCATCAAATTCGTAACGTTCAATTACATTATCAAGCTCTTTCACAAGTGAATCACTCTTAACCTTACTCAAGAATGGAGTTGTTTCAACTAGAATGGAAACAGATTTAGCATCTGTAGAAAACAACGTACCCACTAATGGACTGCTTTTGTATATACGTGCCGAATCTGCTTTAAACTTGTTAGGGTCTCTTGAATGGAGATAAGGAACTTCTATTGGTCCAAGCGGCCCTATAATGAACTGACTGGCATACGTTGGTGATTGAAGAAACTTTACATCCTTTATTTTCTTTAAGTCTTTACTCAAGCTATCTACACGCTGCAAGAAATCTGACTGGAAAATTCCATTATCATTTTCTATTCCAATCAATACAAAATCATTGTCACTTTCAAAATAAGATCGAAATGTATTGTAGAACTCCAATTCAGGATCGTCTATTGGGAAAAAGCTTTCAAAGTCGTAATCAAACTTCAGTTGTGTACCAACACCAACAGCTCCGAGAGAAAGTATGGTTATCACCACCAAGGTGATTCTAGCAATCCTGTGATACTTCATTTAGCAAACGAAAATAGTATGCATGATTAACATATCTCTCTTATCAAAGTTCTTTCATTTTAAGATTTTCACATTGTAGACAAATCCAAAGTCCCCTCCCGCAAAACAACACGAATAAAACTTGTTCGTATAAGTAGCATTTCTATTCTTTGTTGCAAACTACCAAGGCAGTGAACCATCATAAGATACTAAT
Source organism: Flavobacteriales bacterium UBA6049 (assembly GCA_002429085.1). Lineage (GTDB taxonomy): Bacteria > Bacteroidota > Bacteroidia > Flavobacteriales_G > Salibacteraceae > UBA6049. Next base: position 3,748 of record DIYR01000221.1, on the reverse strand, counting down.
CAATCTGTTCCGCTCCGTCCTACTTCATTTTACATTGTCTTCGTTGCTCGTTTCATGTTCGTTTTACTTATGTGCCCAATCTGATGAACAATCATTAGATGCCTATTTTAATGTGGGAGAAAAAGAAGACTTATCTCAATCATTTTATATTGGACCATATATTGAGCTAACAGAAATTAGTTTAAAAAGAGCTAATCTTGGTGGAATGGTTCAATTAAAAAGACATGCTCTTTATGTTGGATACGGCATTGGTTGGGACAACCCCGAGGTAACCCCTCTCAAAACTAACGACAGGTACGATGGTACTTCATACGCTCAACTAGAAGTTGGGTACCAATTCTATATTAAAGAGCTATTCTCTCAATACGATTCACCATTCTCTGGAATTTTTGCAGATCTATCGTATAGGTCATATAACATGAAACTCGAAGAAAATGAGGATTTAATCATCTTTAGTAGAGATCCTATGAAAAGAACTATATACGCTAGCGCAATTTCAATGGGTATTGGTGCCGGTGCTAGTACCTCCACCCTATTGCATTTTCTACCTACAAGACTAATCTATCGAGCCAACCTTAACATAGAAACCTTTTTTAAAAATCATGATTCATCTTTACTTGATAATCATGATACCCGACTTCAATTGAAAGCACAATTTATCTATCTATTAAACTAAATCAGACATGAACAAAATCATCGGACTATTACTATTTGCTTCCATTTCTATTCTAAATGGAAAAGCTCAAATGATGGAGCAATTCGAAGAGGGTAAGCTAGTTTTCGGAAACGAAATCAAAACAAAGAATAATATTACCGACTACGTTGGTAAAATTGGCAACAGCCTATACCTGACTTCTAGTCCATCAAGTGCCTACAAACAAGGGAAAGTAATTCTTCATAAAATCAGTGAGACTTCTTTAGCTCAAGAAGCTGAAAAAGAAATAAAACTTGAGTATAAGGGAAAAAAAATGAACCTGGCAGGCTTTACTATTTTCAATAATAAGTTAATCGCCTTTGGAAGCTATGTTAACAAAAAGGTCAATAAAACTTTTGTTTTTGCCCAAGAAATAAACCCTACTAACTTGGAACCAACTGGAGACCCGACACTTATAAATGAAAAAGATCGATCAAAAGGTGTATTTGGAGGTGTAATCTCACACAGCTATGAAACTACTCTGGATGAAGCATTCCTAATTGCTCATTCGGAATCTTTTGCCGTGAAAAACTCTGAAAATGGAAACATTGCTATATCCGTACTTGATAGAGATTTAAACCAAGTAATTTCTCGTACTGTAGAGTTCCAAATACCAAATAAACTTATGGAAGTACAAGACGTGGATGTGGATGTAAATGGTACAGCCTACATTCTAGTAAAAGAGAATTTACGAAAAGGTGGAGATGTAAAAAGCGGAGAAGTAAACGTACGTTTCAGGTTGTTTGAATTGAAAAGCAATGAAGAACTGAAAGAGATAAAAGTAGAGACAAAAAACAACCTTGTTGCTGCTGCAAATATTCTCATTTATAATAACAAGCTCTACGTATCTGGAATATACATGGATTATAACCGTAAAGCAGAAGGATTAAAAGGTGTCTTTCTAGCAGAAATATCTAAATCATCTGGGGAAGTAAAGCAAGTAATCACAAAAGAGGTTGGATCTGATTTCTTTAAAGAAGGATTATCTGAAAAAGATCAGAAAAAAGTAGATAAGAAAATTAAAAAAGGGAAATCTCTAGGAGAAAATTACAAACTGAGAGACATAATTCAGTTATCCGATGGTTCATATATTATGACAGCAGAAGAGCGTTACATCACGGAACATACACACACTGACCAAAATGGAGGAGTCCGCACCTATTATGTTTACCATAGAAATAATGTGCTTCTAACAAAACTTAACTCAAATGGTGAAATTGGATGGGTTCAAAACGTTAGAAAAAAACAAGGTTCTAAAGAAACTTCTTCTACGTCCTATTTGCATTGTAATGATGGAAAAAACTTGTATCTCATTTTCAACTCAGATAACAAAAACATGAACACTGCTAAAACCTATGATGCGGGAAAAGTTGCCACCTATGCAGGTTCTGCGAAAAAATCATTTGCAGAAATCGTAAGTATTGAATTAGCCACTGGGGAATACAAAAGAAACATGTTGTTCTCAAGCAAAGAGTCTCAAACAGCCGTAATTCCTTCTGCAAGCTCAATGGTTGATGGCCATTGTTTTATCTACTCTGTAAGAGGTAAAAGAAAACAGTTTACCACATTGACATTCTAAAACACTCTGGATATATATGAAAACTTCCATTTTATCAGCACTTCTATTAATTACTACTTACATATGTTATGGGCAGATGCCAATGTTTGATCAATCAAAGATTGAAACTAGTCCAGAAATAAATTCTTTATATGTAGTCATTAATGATGTAGTAGATAGTAATCTTTATATTGACCTGTGGGACTCATGGAAAAATCCAAGCCAATCACTAATTCTTAATTCAGAGAAATTATCAATCGTATCTTCTGATAGATATTACCCTAATTCGGATAAGCTTGATCTGAAAGACAGAAATTTCATTGACTTAAGAGATACAATTATTAAATATACCGTTGAATGGGACAAGAAGAAAAAAGAAGAACAGTTGATTCTTTCCCTATTCATCAAAAATTCTCCAAACAATAATCCTTTAACTTATAAAAGCGCTATAAGAAGAGTTCTAAAAAAATCAAATTCTACCGAATACATCATCCAAGATGTATCAAGTGATAACGGACAATATTTTGCCTTGATAGGAAAACTCAAAAAAAAGAACTATAAATCATACGATAATAACATTGATAAAAAAGAATATTCATTAGCTCTATTTGACAGAAGATTAAATCATTGTTTTTTTTCAATAATTCAATTAGATAGTGTATCCATTACATCCAAGATTGTTAAAACATCTGTTTCTAACAAGGGGTATGTATATATTATTTTACGTGATGATTGCAACAAAAAAATAAGCAAGTATAGTATTCATCAAATATCTCCAAAAGGGAAAACTAAATCAGCTATAATAAACTCTAATAATGACAGAATTTCAACTCCAAAAATTTCTATTACAGATAGTTCCATAGAAGCTACTTTTCTATATTCTAATGATTCAATTGACGTTGATGGGTATTCTGGCATGAAAGGTATATTCTCATGTTTCGTTCATGATAATGATCTAGATTTCTTAGAAATCACTAGAACTCCACTGGAAATAGACTTTCTTAAAGCCTCATTCTCCGAGGTAGAAAAATCAATTATAACCAAGAATATTTCAAAGAAAAAAACTATTTCAGAATTTGATAAGTACAAGCTAATATCATCAAAACAAATAAACGGAAAATCCAAGCTAGTTATCCTAGAAAAACAATTCACAAGCTCACATTCCAATCTTCACTCTACAACTATTTTAAATTCAAATAGTCGTAATTCAGTTTATCATAATGATGATATTCTGATAATAAAATTAGATTCAAACCAGAATATAGAATGGAAACAAATCTTAAATAAAAAGCAAATTACTGCAAAAATATGGATGCATTTTACGTATAATTCTTTTATACACTTTATTGGTGATAAACACTTATACATTCTATTTAATTCTGATATTTCTTCACTAGATTGGGAAAGGTCACACGGAGCAAAAGAGCTTACCCCATACTATTCTAATTCTGTAGGGTTTATTCAACTCACAAAATTGAATCTGCATACAGGTAATA
>DIYR01000014.1 GCA_002429085.1 Flavobacteriales bacterium UBA6049 | reverse complement strand
ACGTATATCAACAACTTGGCGGGGAAATACGAAAGTGGGCAAGGCACACCTTTTGATCTAGAAGAGCTAAGTGGAATTGCAGGGCTTGACATTATGAATATTACACATGTTCGAGTAACAGATGTAGTTGGCAGTATAGACCCAGCATGGGCAACCTATGATACAGCAGGTAACCCGATTAATGATCCTTTTCCAACAGATTTTGGGAGTAGTGGTTTTGATTTAGACGCTGTAGCGATTGTTAACCAGAATACGAGCATAGAATCAATATCAACTCCTAATTGGGTTTGTTTCAATTCCCTTCAAGGCCATTTTTACATCCGAGTGACTGAACAAGTAGAATTATCTATCTATTCATTAACGGGTGAATCTGTCATGCAGAAGGGGCTCCAAATCGGAGAACATTACATTCCGCATACTATATCAAACACTGGAATTTACATAGTTCACGTAACAAGCGCTCGTGAATCGTATGCTACAAAATGCGTTATTCGTTAGTCATACTTTTAAATCTGATATGTGGCAGTGTAGTTGCTCAATCGATTGATACAATACCTGGAGTATCCTTTGATTCCATGGCTACGATTGAAGGAAGTATTCCTCCTCCTAAAATTTTTAAAGAACGAGTAATTAGAATAGAGGAGAACCCAGCCTATCAAACATCACAGTTAGATGAATTACTCTCACGAGAAAGTGCACTTCATCTGCGTCAATATGGTCCAAGTCAGTTAACCTCGATATCAATGAGGGGAGCTAGTGCGGCTCAAACAAATGTTTATTGGAATGGAGTGTTATTAAATTCACCGATGCTCGGCCAAGCAGATTTATCAATTGTGCCTCTTATAGGAGTAGATGAAGCCGCTATTAGATATGGTTACGCAAACCAACGAGATGGCTTTGGAGGTCTTGGAGGAAGTATCCTGTTATCTTCAAAAATACAGGAGTCACCTTTATCGCTAACATTAGGAGTCGCATCTTACAACGATTATAGTTTAGGAGCGATTAGCAATTATAAGGTCAAAAAATGGCGCTTGAAATCGGGTGTTTCCTATCGTTCGGCAGAGAATGATTTTGAATTTTCCAACATAGCTAAACCAGACTCTCCAACAGAGAGTAGAAAACACAACCGTTTTATACAATACTCTTTTCAACAGCATGGATGGTACACAGCTCAAAATGGAGGAGAGTGGAGCCTACACGGATTATATACAGCAGCAAATAGAGATATTCCTAATACTATTAGTTCTCAAGTGCCATCTGATCAAACTCAAAAAGACCAAACTGCACTTATCACTGCAGCATACCAAAAGCACTATGTCAATTGGTTTTTTAAAACTCAAGTCGCTTATCGCTTTATGGAATTAGATTACGAGAATCGTCAAAGTAATATTCAGTCGAATAGTACAATGCATGGTTTACAGTGGACTAATTACGCTAGTAGATACATTGGTGAAAGAAATAAGATAGAAGCTAACCTACTACTTGCTGTAGATCAGGCGTTTGCATCTACCTATGCTGAAGAGGTAAGGTTACAAGGAAGGTTAGGAGTGCAGTATACCAGACTAGTGGGAGACAATTGGAGGCTGTATGCTGGATTACAACCAGAATTTGTTGACGACACAGTTATTGCAACTTTACCAATTCTTGGTATTACTCGAGATTTATGGAGTAAACATATTACCATTAAAGCAAATGTGGCCAGAAACATGCGTTATCCAACATTAAATGATTTGTATTGGACCCCTGGAGGAAATCCTAATCTTAAACCAGAAATCGGATGGAATTCTGAGTTAGGTTTTGCTTGGAATCAACAGGTGAATTCTTGGCGTTTTAATAGTGAAATAACAGGTTTTATTGGAGCAATTGATGAATGGATTTTATGGGTTCCAAATGAAGACGGATTCTCGGAGGTGCAAAATGTTCAAGAGGTAGACCAAAAAGGAATAGAGCTAAATCTTGGAATAAAGAAACAGCTTGGTACTAATTGGAACCTCGGCTTTAAAGGTGATTATACCTTCGTTCAATCTACAGATCAGGATGGGAATCAATTAATCTATACACCAGAAAACGAGCTTAATTATCAAGTTATAGTTGGATTTAAAAAGTGGATACTTCGTGGAATTTATCACTTCACAGATGAGCGATACACCACCTCCAATAATACATGGTTTTTACCAGCATATGATTTGGTAGATTTGAGATTAGATTACAAGATTCAATCTCGATTGAAATGGGATGGAACCGTTCAATTTCAAGTATCAAATGTTTTAGAAAAATCCTACATGAGTTTAGCCGGAAGACCCATGCCTGGTAGAGTGTATCAGTTATCAATTCAGTTAAGAAGAAAGTGAGATCCTTACTTAGTATACTATTCTTGATATCCATAATAGGATGTACTCCTGATGAAGATAATTATGGTATTCGTCCAGTAACAGAAAATAAAGTACCTGAGCAAACAGGGGATAAATTGTTAGTGGTTATTCATGAAGGTAATTTTCAATGGGGAAATGCATCAGCATCGTTAATTGATCTGGACAGTAATCAAACTTATAATGGTGTTTTCAATTCAGCAAATAATGAGTTGCTAGGTGATGTAGGCCAATCTATTTATGTTTCTGGCGATACGGGGTGGGTTGTGGTAAATAATTCAGGTAAAATTGAAATGGTTGAGCTTCCTAGTTTTAAACGGATTCGTCAAATTACTGGTTTTACTTCACCAAGGTATATAGATTGTGATGGTCAGTTTTGTTATGTAACAGAAATTTATGGTAATCAAATTTACATCTTAAACAGGGAGAGTGGCGATTTACTAAAAACAATACCCCTTACAGGGTGGTCAGAAGAGGTGAGGGCTATTCATAACAAGTTATTTATCAGCTATCTTGATAGTGTTGTTACAAGCGAAACTTCCAAGTTAATAACCCTGAATCAAGAGACAGGAAAAGTTCTAGACACCATCTTTTCAGAAATGAGAGCATCAGATTTACAAGAAACCTTCGGTTATGTGATAGAAGGTAATAGTTTGTATAGATTAGACTATCTCTCAGAAACTAAAAAATTACTCAATAGTAACTTACCAGAAGAATGTTCTCATTTATCTGTTGCTAATAATCAAACCGCATATTTCATTAGTAATAATCAACTACACAAACTGAATTGGATCTCTGAAAATCAACCTACTCCAATCTTCTCATTAGAAGGGTATCGGCCATATAATCTTGAGGTAGATACAAAGGGTGAATTTATTTATCTAGTAGATGTTGCTAATTATACTACGAATGGTAGAATACTTCAAATTTCAGATCAAGGTAATTTGGTTAATGAATTTGAGGTTGGTGTACTTCCTAATGATCTAGCGTTCTTATAAGCATACTACAATAAATTATTCATCTGTAAGTTGAATGAATCAGATTTTAATTTTGCAATAAATTGTTTATTCAAAATAAATAGCGGATTCATATTAAGCTTCTTGTATTTGTTCTGTCTACTCAATACACTCAATACAATATCGTTATCATCGCAGAATTAGCTAAGGAAACAGCTTGGCATCATCGTTGAAAAGGTTTTGATAATAATGACAGAATCAACACATCTGTTTATACCTTCGCATTTGAATTATGCAGTCTATTTTTTATACTAATACGCAATTGGAACCATTGTTTACTACGACTATCAAGCATCAATTTTTCACGAGAATACTTGCATTCACATTCATTTTGATGCTACCATTTTGTCTTCAGGCTCAAAAGAACTTGAGTATTGATGGTACTTTAACCGAAGGTTCTGGAAAACTTGCTGGTGGAGAAATAAAAATAAAAGAAGGTTCTTCAATAATAAATACAGTAACAACAGCTGCCAATGGTAAATTCACTTTTGAGTTGCCCTTGAATAGCGTGTATATGATTGAATTTACGAAAGGTGGATATGTTACTAAGCGAATAGAGGTTGATACCCGAAATGTGCCAGAAGAAGATTTGGACAAAGCTAATTTTCATTATGGGGGATGGAAGGTAGAGTTATTTGAAGATGCTTTTGATCTGGATGCCTCAATTTTAAATCAGCCTATAGGAAAAGTAACATACAACCCTTCTTATTTACAGTTTGCAAATGACCATAAGTATACCAAATCTATTCAAAGGCAGTTAGATCAGCTATTAGCAGATTTAGAAGCAGCCAGGAAAGAAGAAGAAAGACGAAAAAGACAACTAGAAGAAGATTATCAACTTGCCATCGAAGATGGAGATGCATTCTTTAAAGAAGGTGACTTTGAAAATGCATTATTCCAGTACCAAGCTGCGTTACAATTCAAACCAGATGAGGCGTACCCAACCAAAATGATTGCCAAAGCGCAAGAAGAAATGGGAAATGCTGCGGAATTGGAAGAACAATATGCAGCTTTACTTACACAAGCCGATGACCTTTTTGCTGAAGAGAAATTTGCCGAAGCGATACCAATTTACCAACAAGCCATTGGAATTAAGCCAAAAGAAAAGTATCCAAAAGAGCAAATTGAATTAGCTCAGAAAGAACAACAAAGATTAGCCGAAGAGAAAGCTAAGAAAGAGCAATATGATGCAGCTATTGCAGAGGCAGATAATCTTTATGCAGCAGAAAATTGGGTTGGAGCAAAAGATAAATACAAAGCTGCTCTTGTAATACTTAAGGATGAGGAGTATCCCAAACAGCAGATAGCTGATATCGATTCAAAACTTTCAGCTGCTGAAGAGCTCGAAAAGCAGTATGCATCTATAGTTAAAGATGCGGAAGATCTACTAAAGAAAGAACAGTACGAAGAGGCTAAAACTAAATTTGAAGAAGCTCAAACAATAAAACCACAAGAAGCTCGTCCGCCTGCAGCATTGCAAGAAATAGAAACAGCATTAGCAGCTATTGCAGCAGCTAAAGCAGCCGAAGAAGCGGCTGAAAAAGAACGACTGGCAAAGATAGAAGCAGATTACAATGCAGCCATTCAATCAGGTGATCAAGCCTTTGAGTCAAAAGACTTTTCCAGTGCAATTGCGTCTTATGAAACTGCCTCAAGTTTAAAGCCAGAAGAGTCATATCCTACAGATCAAATAGCCAAAGCGCGAGGTGAAATGGAGAATCTTGCCGCTGCGGACAAGGCTTATCAAGAGCATATGACAGCTGGTAATGATGCAAAATCAAAAGAAGAATTCGAAGTTGCATTAACATCATACAATTCCGCATTAGGAGTTAAGCCAGAAGATGAAGCGGCAACAGCAGCGATAGCAGAAGTCAACGGATTAATTCAAGCAAAGGCAGATGCCGAAGCAGCAGCAGAGGCGGAGTTACAAGCGCAATACGATGGCTTCGTTAAACAAGGAGATGATGCATATGCCGCTAAAGACCTAAGTGAAGCAATCGGCTTCTACGAGCAAGCACAGGGCATTAAACCAGAAGAGTCGTATCCCCAAGAGCAGATTACGAAAATCCAAGAAGAATTGGGAGCTCTTGCTGCTGCCGACAAGGCTTATCAAGAGCATATGTCAGCTGGTAATGATGCAAAATCAAAAGAAGAGTTCGAAGCTGCATTAACATCATACAATTCCGCATTAGGAGTTAAGCCAGGAGATGAAGCAGCAACAGCAGCCATTGCAGAGATTAATGGGTTAATTCAAGCAAAGGCAGATGCCGAAGCAGCAGCAGAGGCGGAGTTACAAGCGCAATACGATGGCTTCGTTAAACAAGGAGACGATGCATATGCCACTAAAGACCTAAGTGGAGCAATTGGCTTTTACGAGCAAGCACAGGG
>DIYR01000166.1 GCA_002429085.1 Flavobacteriales bacterium UBA6049 | reverse complement strand
GCCGCATCTTTTCGAGCCATTTCGAGCCACTTAATTACGTGCTTCTCACGAATTAAGCTTTGCTCATAATTGGGAACTCCCAAATGCTGATCTGAAGCAAAATAGATTTTCTTTCCAGTTGGGATATCCATTAATTATCACTTGCAAACCACTCTGCAAAGCTGGTTTGTGTTTCACGTAATCGAACGCTATGCAATTCTACTCCAGGAAAGTTCACCAACTTTTCTTGAATGATGTCTACAAATGCAATCAACAAGTTTTCGCAAGTTGGTTGATAATCTGTAAGAATTAAACGTTCGTTTATTTCGTTATTCAATACTGGTAAAAATCGAGAATCTTTACGCAATACCAATGCGTGGTCATACACATCTACTACATGTGTTTTTGCAATAGCCTTGAGATCAGAAAAGTCTATCACCATTCCATCTTTTGGGGTTCCTGGATCGTTCATTGGTTTACCAATAAAGGTCACCGATAATCCATACGTATGCCCATGTATGTTATGGCATTTTCCATCGTGCCCATCTAAGGCATGAGCCATCTCAAAATCAAACTCTTTGGTAACTCGTACTCTAGCCATTAACTCTGCTTTTTAGCCAATGCTTCTTCAACAAATTGGAAAGTGCTTAGTATTTCTGGTTTTCCGTTAACCAAAGCCACATCATGCTCAAAGTGTGCCGATGGTTTTTTGTCTTTGGTAGCAATACTCCAACCATCACTTAACTGTTGCACACGGTGCGTACCCATATTAATCATTGGCTCTATGGCCAACACCATTCCGTTTTGTAGTTTAGGCCCACGCCCTTTTCTACCATAATTAGGCACTTGTGGTTCTTCGTGTAATTCAGTTCCTAAACCATGGCCTACTAACTCACGCACCACACCATAACCATGGCGCTCTGCATGCAATTGCACCGCAAAACCAATATCTCCTACTCGATTGCCTTCTTGAAAAGCCTCAATGCCCTTCATTAAGCATTCGTAAGTTACTTTCAATAATTTCTGAGTAGCTGGAGCTACTTCTCCTACTTGGAATGTATAGGCATGATCTCCGTAATAACCGTTCCAAACAGCGCCACAATCAAGTGAAACAACATCTCCTTCTTGTAAAGGTCTATCATCTGGCAAACCATGAACAACCACTTCATTCACTGAGGTAAGAATGGTTGACGGACAGCCATACAATCCTTTAAAACCAGGTTTTGCACCTTGGTCTAAAATATATTCCTCGGCCCGTTGATCTAAGAACTTAGTGGTAACACCTGGTTCGATCAATTCAGCCATCAACCCTAATGTGCGAGAAACAACTTGTGCTGCTTCGCGCATGATCTCAATCTCTTCTGCTGTTTTTAACTTGATCATCTACTCTTCTTAAATAAGCCCATAAGGCCCTTACTTTTTGCTGGACGTTGTACTTCCAACTCCCCACCGTTACCTTCTATCATTTGGTAAATTTCTCCCCAGCCAGGAAATCCACCTACGTTTCTATCATCAATAAACAAATCGGCATTCAACTTTCTGCTAGATTCCGCTTCGTTGAACTGTTCTTCAGGATAACTTTTGTTAACAGCATAAAATTCTACACCATTCTCAGCGCAAAAATCTACCGCTTCCTGTAAACGATCACCATGACGATACGTCCATAAAATGAGCTGATAGTTCTTACGTTGCAACATCTTCAATGTTTCGAACGCAAAAAGCTTTGGCTTACCAATTCTAGGGTAGGCATCATCTACAATGGTGCCATCAAAATCTACTGCAATGGTTAATCGCTTTTCGAACATGGCCGCAAAGGTAATGGTTTGTCAATCATCAGCTAAAACGAAAATCCCCAGCAAAAAATTAATTCTACTGGGGAATCTAGGTTTAGTTAAGCAAAGAAGCTAGTCTTTGATTGCTTGTAAAAATTCGTTGCGTTTTTGATCGCTGCTCTTGAAGATTCCGCCATAGTGCGATGTTACAGTTGCACTGTTAATGTCTTCAATACCTCTTGTACTTACACACATGTGAGAAGCATCTATGTAAACCGCTACATCTTCTGTTTTTAGCACACGCTTAAGTTCATCAGCAATTTGCTCTGTTAAACGCTCTTGCACTTGAGGGCGTTTTGCAAAATAACGCACGATGCGATTTATTTTACTTAAGCCAATTACATACCCATTACTAATGTATGCCACATGAGCCTTCCCGATAATTGGTACAAAATGATGCTCGCAGTGGGAGTGCAAGGTAATGTTGCGTTCTACCAACATCTCATTGTATTGGTATTTATTCTCGAAGAGCTTAATCTCTGGTTTGTTGTCAGGGTGCAAGCCTTGGAAAATCTCTTTTACATACATTTTTGCTACACGGTGCGGTGTTCCACTTAAGCTATCATCGCTTAAATCTAATCCAAGGATATCCATTATGGCAGCAAAATGTTCTTGAATCTGCTCTATCTTATTTTCATCGCTTAACTGAAAAGCATCCGCCTTTAGCGGTGTGTCTTTGCTTGTACCAACATGGGCATCGCCCATTGCTTCGGCTTTTGCATGACCGTTTCCGTTTCCATTAAGCTCCGCTGTATTCAACAAAGTTTCTGGGAGTTTCATATAAGGTAACTTTTAGGTCTAATGATTGATTAATGTGTTTGCGCAGCTTATTCCAGATCACGACCACGATATTCTCTGCCGTTGGATTAAGCGATTTAAACTCCTCGGTATCGAGGTTTAAATTTTTATGATCGAAGGGTATTTCTATCTCTTGCTTGATTAAATCTTTCAGGATTTTCACATCCATTACATAGCCTGTATCAGGATCTATTTCACCTGTAACAGCAACTATTAATTCATAATTGTGGCCATGGTAGTTTGGGTTATTGCACTTTCCAAAAACAGCTTGGTTTTTTTCCTCACTCCAAGCTGGATTGTGCAAACGATGAGCTGCATTAAAATGAGCTTTTCTGTTAATCGTAACCCTCATTACGCTTGCCCTTTTATAGATTGTTCAAAGTGTTGATCTACCTCATCTAACGCAATCTTAAACCACTCTGTATACATGTCTGGATTACTTGCTACGTCTTGCTTTAGCTCTTCCCAATTCATGTATTTATAAGCCGCTACTTCATCAGGATTGAGGTTTGGCTCACCATTGAATCTTCCTAGTACCACATGATCTAGTTCATACTCGGTTAAGTCGTTGTCTAATGCTGCTTTGTAGGTAAAATTGAATGCTTCTCTTAAGTCACAATCAAAACCCATTTCTTCTTGCAATCTTCGATGAGCAGCTTCTAGCACCGTTTCTCCTTTACGAGGATGAGAGCAACATGTATTAGTCCACAACCCACCTGAGTGGTATTTTGAAAATGCTCGTTGATGAAGCATTACCTCATCTTGATCATTGAACACAAACACTGAAAAAGCTCGGTGCAATCTCGCTTCTCTATGTGCTTGCATTTTTTCCATTGTGCCTATTTCCTGATCGTTCTCGTCTACTAGAATTACATATTCTTCTTGCATCGCATGACTGGGTTTTGACAAGACTGCCGTTTCTAAATTGGGATGCAAAGAAAGCGATTTGGAAATGTTCATTTTCTATAGTGCATTGAAGCTGTAACGCACATACGAACGTAACAGCAGTGCAATTTTGTTTCTGTTCTTAATTCTGATGCGTTCATGTAAGATGCGTGATGAAGGAGTGTTCTGAATTTTTCTTAGTAAGGCATAGAAATACACGTATGCTACATACACTCCAAAACGAGAAGAACTTGGCAACTTCATTATTCCTTGAAGACCAAGATCAAAGTCTACCGCAATATCTGCTTCTATTTGTTGCTTAATCTCTTCACTAAACTCATTCATATCAACACCTGGAAAATACGTTCTACCCATCGCTTCATAATCAGCATGCAGGTCTCTCAAGAAATTGATTTTTTGGAAAGCAGATCCAAGTTTCATGGCATAAGGCTTCAGCTTTTCATATTTCTCTTGATCTCCTTCAACAAATACTTTTAAGCACATTAAACCAACCACTTCGGCAGATCCAAGTATATATTCTTCATACCCGTTTTGATCATACGCTTTCTCCGTTAAATCCATCTCCATGCTTCGCAAGAATGTATCAATCAACTCTTTGTCAATATTGTATTCTCGCACTACAGCTTGAAAACTATTCAACACAGGATTTAAGGAAATTCCTTCGTCTATTGCTTGGTAAGTATCTTTCCAAAAACGATGTAGTAATTCGTTTTTATCGAAATCATGAAACGTATCTACAATTTCATCTGCAATCCTTACAAAACCATAAATCGCATAAATGGGGTTATGAAATTTCTTGCTCAAGAAAAAGATTCCCAAAGAGAAAGACGTACTATATGCTCTCGTGATGGTTTTAGACATCTTGAGCGAAACGTTATCGTAAAGCGCTTTCATTTGATTAAAGATTTAAGTCTTTTGCTATTTCTTTTGCCACTACTTGACCAGAGATAATAGAAGGTGGCACACCTGGCCCTGGTACTGTTAGCTGCCCTGTGTAATACAGGTTATTTACTTTCTTGCTTTTTAAGGCTGGCTTTAGAATAGCAGTTTGCTTCAATGTATTTGCTAAACCGTAAGCATTGCCTTTAAACGCATGGTAATCAGTTAAGAAATCTGCATGCGCATAGCTTCGATTATAAATAACATGATCTCTTACATTTTGTTCAGTAATGGTTTCTAATCGGTCCATTACGAGGTTGTAATAATGTTGTCTTGTAACCTCATCGTCACCATTAACTCCTGGTGCAACTGGTATCAGAATAAAAATGTTCTCGCACCCTTCTGGAGCTACTGTTGGGTCTGTAACACTAGGTGCTGAAACATAGAATAAAGGATCTGTAGGCCACTTTGGATTCTCATAAATCTCATCGGCATGTAGCCCGAAATCTGCATCAAAAAACAAGTTGTGATGTAGTAGGTTCTTCAACCTCTTATCTATCCCCAAATAGAATATTAAACTGGAAGGAGCCATTACTCTGCTATCCCAATAAGACTTTGAATATGCCCGGTGTGAAGCTGGCAGTAAATGTTGATCTATATGATGGTAATCTGCCCCTCCCACTACCACATCAGCCTCAAATGAATCTGTAGCAGTAAGTACCTTGTGAATGGTATTTCCATGTAACTCTACCCCTGTTACTTCTTGATTGTATAAGAATTCTACGCCTTGTTCTTCGGCAACGGATATCATGGCTTTCACTATCTCGTGCATACCATTTTCAGGATACCACGTGCCAAGAGCCATATCAGCATAGTTCATTAAACTGTACAGTGCAGGCGTTTTCTCTGGTTTTGCTCCCAAGAACAAAACAGGAAATTCTAATATATCAACGAGGTGTTTGTTCTTAAACTTTGATCTGATTTGAGATGATATACTCTTAAATACATCCATCTTAAGCAAACCATACAACAAGCGCGCATCTACAAATTCTGTTAATGACCTACTAGGTTTGTAAACCAAATCGTTGATTCCAACTTCGTACTTATAGGCGGCCTCATCTAAAAACGCTTTCAAGTATTTGCTACTTCCTAACTCGTGCTTCTCGAAAAGCGCAAACAACTCTTCCATTGAAGCGGGAAGATCGTATTGCTCTTCTTTTGAATAGTAAACCCTGTACGAGGGGTCTAATCTTTTCAGTGTGTAATAATCCGAGACTTTTTTACCGAATAGGGCAAAGTACTTTTCAAAAACATCTGGCATCCAATACCAACTTGGACCCATATCGAAGGTAAATCCTTTTGCTTTAAACTGGCGTGCTCTTCCGCCAGCTTGATCGTTTTTCTCCAGAATGCGAGTGTGAAATCCGGCCTTAGCCAAGCATGCTGCCGCGGAGAGACCGGCAAATCCTGACCCTATTACCAGAGCTGTTTTTTTCAATTAAACGTATCCTTTCAGTTTTGACATCAATTTTTGACGAGCTAAGAAAATTCTACTCTTCACGGTTCCAATAGGCAACCCTAAGTGGTCTGCAATCTCTTTGTATTTGTAACCCGTGTAATGCATCTCAAATGGAGTGCGATACTCGTCTTCCAACTCTTTCACCTTCTTCACAATCTCTTTGTAGGCTAAGGTTGTTTCAGGTGCATTTTCATCTGCAGGTTTGGGTGCGTTTAAGTAGTATAGATCTTCTGTTTTATCAATAATCGTATTCGCTTTAACAGCTCTTCTGTAATTATTGATGAACGTATTTTTCATAATGGTATATAGCCATGCCTTCAAGTTCGTTCGTTCCTCAAACTTGTCACGATAATTTATCGCTTTCATCATGGTGTCTTGTAGTAAATCGTCAGCATCCTCAGAATTCGAAGTGAGCTGTAACGCGAAGTAGCTTAATGGTTTACGCAGTTGGAGAAGTTCATCGTTGAAATTATACCTTGCCATGCCGCTGAATTTTGTTTAACGTTTCGTGATTAATGTTAAACAAATCTACAAGAAAAATAGATGTCTCTACATGTTGTTGTTTAACTTTTATTGAATCTCCTTAAACATAACATCTTATTAACAAATACAAATCAGTTTAAACGGCTGATTTTTAATAAACTAGGCAACTACAAGCATCACTGTCCTTATGCAGCCAAATTCTATTCTGTAGCTTGGCTATTAGTTAGAAACTCAAGTATTCTAAATGAAAGGGAAGTAAAAATTGATGGACGTTAAACTGAAAAATGCACAACTATAGAGAAGCTCTATTTAATTCTGAAGAAGCTGAGCTAGCTCGTTCATACTACCCAAATAGTTGGTTCCTTTTGGGAGGTTTACAGAATCAAACAATTCTTTTCTACCTGATATTAGAATTTCTGCTTCTGTTTCTTTGGCTAGATTATCTACCAAATTCTGAACACCTTCTTCTTGAAGAGTTGTCACTGTGAATGTTATGATGTAATCTGGTTTAATGGTTTTGCATACACTAACTACATCATGAAGCGGAACATTTTGCCCCAAATAGAATGCTTTGTGGCCATGCATACGCACTAGGTAATTAGCTAGCAACAATCCTAGTTCATGCAGCTCATTCTCAGGAAGAAACAATACAAACTGCTTTTGAAACTCTGCTTCGGTTTCTTCTAAACGATCAATTTCTACAATTACTTTTTGACGAATTAAATGAGAAATAAAGTGCTCTTCTGCCGGGTTAATCTCATTGATTCCCCACATAATACCCACTCGTTCAAGAAACGGATAAACTACCTGTAACATGGTTTGCTCAAAGCCTCGTTTGCTAATACTCACTTCGTAAATACTTTTAAACTTGGCCTCGTCTAGCTCAATCATGGCAACTATTAATCCATTTACCTTATTTGCTACAGCTTGATCTTCTAATCGTTCTTCAGATTGAAATGCGTCCTGTATTTGCTGGTGTAATTCGTCTGCTGTCCATTGACTAACTCTAGAAATTTTGTAGCCAAAGCCTATGAGTAACGACACATTGAGCAATTTCTTAAGTTGCTCATCATTGTAATATCTAATATTTGTATCAGTACGATCTGGAGTAAGCACACCATAGCGCTTTTCCCAAATACGTATGGTATGCGCTTTGATGCCCGAGAGCTTCTCTAAATCTTTAATTGAATACTTCGACAAAACTATCTACTATTAACTTTGACCTCTATAAACAATTGATAGTTCACTTTGTTTCTTGAAATCTCAATTGTTTTGAAAAAATTCTCGCGAAAATATTCATAGCGTATTGGAAACTCCAAATCATATCAAAGACATTATTCAAAATTTACCGCTGAAACCCGGTATATATCAGTACTTTGACAAAGACGGAAAGCTACTATATGTAGGGAAAGCAAAAAAATTAAAGAATCGTGTCAGCAGTTATTTTAATAAGAACAGATATGAGAATGGAAAAACGAGATTGCTGGTTAAAAAAATTGATCAGATAGAGTTTATCGTAACCGATACTGAATTTGATGCACTCTTACTAGAAAATTCTCTGATTAAAAAGCATCAGCCTCCCTATAATATTCAACTGCGCGATGACAAAACTTACCCTTGGATTTGCATCAAGAAAGAACGTTTTCCACGTGTTTTTGCTACCAGGCAATTAATTAAAGATGGTAGTGAATATTATGGGCCTTATGCTTCTGTACGCATGATGAAAACCGTACTCGATTTGGTTGGTAAGCTTTATAAAACGAGAACATGTAACTACAACTTATCCGAAGCAAATATTGAAGCTGGTAAATTCAGATTATGTTTAGAATACCACATTGGCAACTGTAAGGGCCCATGCGAAGCTGAACAGACTGAAGAAGACTACATGAACAGCATTCGTCACATTCGGAATATCATCAAGGGGAATATTTCAGAGGTAATTCAGCTCTTGAAAGAGCAAATGCAAGAACACGCTGCTAACCTAGAGTTTGAGCAAGCTCATGAGGCCAAACAGCGCTTAGAGTTACTAGAAAAGTATCAGGCTAAATCAACCGTAGTAAGTGCTAGCATTCACAATGTAGATGTGTTCTCTATTACCAGCGATGTTAACCATGGTTATGTCAACTTTATGAAGGTAAACAATGGTGCCATAATTCAATCACACACCATTGAACTAAAAAAGAAGCTAGACGAATCAAACGACCAACTCTTAGAATTAGCCATTCCAGAATTGCGTGAACAGTTCAATAGTTTATCGCGAGAAATTTTTGTGAGTGAACCATTAGAATTAGAGATTCCGAACGTTACGCTATACAACCCGCAGCGTGGTGATAAAAAGAAGTTGATTGAGCTTTCTAAAAAGAATGCACACTACTACATGCGCGAACGACATCAGATGCTGGAAAAAACAGATCCAGAACGACATGTCAATCGCTTAATGTTACAGATGAAAGAAGATCTTCGATTAACGGAAGAGCCGAGGCACATTGAGTGTTTCGATAATTCAAATTTTCAAGGAGCCTACCCCGTGGCAGCTTGTGTAGTATTTAAAAACGGTAAGCCTGCCAAGAAAGAATACCGACACTTTAACATTAAAACAGTTGAAGGACCAAACGACTTCGCTAGTATGGAAGAAGTGGTATACCGCAGGTATCGCAGATTGTTACATGAAGGGAGAGATTTACCTCAACTCATAATCATTGATGGAGGTAAAGGACAGTTAAGTTCTGCTGTTGAAGCGCTAGACAGATTAGGCATTCGACAACAAGTTGCTATAATAGGTATTGCTAAAAAGCTAGAAGAACTATTCTATCCAGGAGATAGCATTCCATTGTACTTAGATAAACGATCTGAAACCTTAAAAGTGATTCAAAATCTGCGTAACGAAGCACACCGCTTTGGTATTACTTTCCACCGCGATAAGCGCAGTAAAGGAACCATTACAACAGAACTGGAAAATATTAACGGAATTGGGAATAAAACTGCTGAAGCACTGTTGCAACAGTTTAAAAGCGTGAAGCGGATTAGAGATGCTAGTTTAGAAGAGTTACAAGCGGCAATTGGGCTTCAGAAAGCCCAATTGGTCCGCCAATATTTTGATGCCGAAGTCTAGATTTATTCTTCTTCGTCAGAATCGTTCGCATCTTCTTCAGCCGCGCCCGAAATAGCTACAATTTCTTGTAATGCTTTGTACCAGTTTCCACGAGATACGAATGCTCCTTCTTTGATAGCATCCATCATTTCTTGCTCGCGAAGCTTAGAGTATTCTTTTTTAGCTCTGAAAAGCTCTACTTGACCATTCTTGATACCATTCTGCATCACTTTAGTCAAGTTTTTACTCTTAAGGTTGATCTTGCTATCTGCAACAACCTTGGCAATAATCATTTGAGCTTGGTCTTGACCATAAACAGCCGTTCTGAACTCTTTCTCACTTACAAACTCTGTGTAATTGTTTGCTGTAAGAATTCGTTCCCATACAACATCCGAGAAAATCTCAATCAATCCCTCTGCCTTGTCTTTTTCTTTTTTCTTGAGTTTCTCCCATTCCTCTGCCTCAATTCCTTGAGAAGAAAGGAACATAACAAACTCGTTTTCAAGCGATTTTAATTCGCTATTGGTGAGTCTTTTATACTTCACAATTATTAGTTTAGCTCAGTTTATCTGCTAAGATGTTCATTTCAACAACGGGTGAGATGCGCTCGTATAATACGTTATATACGGCCTGACAAATTGGTAGCTCAACCATGAATTTTTTGTTGATTTCTACAATACTCTTGCTGGCATAGTAGCCTTCAGCAATCATATCCATTTCTAATTGAGCTGTTTTAACGGAGTACCCTTTTCCTATCATAAATCCGAAGGTTCTATTTCTAGAAAACTTAGAATAAGCCGTTACAAGTAAATCGCCCAAATACGCACTAGAAAGCACATCGCGATGGATAGGATTAATAGCGTCTATGAAATTCTCTGCTTCTTGAATAGCATTTGAAACAAGCACAGCTTGAAAGTTATCGCCATAACCTAAGCCAGAATAAATTCCTGCTGCTATGGAATAAATATTCTTTAGAACTGCGCATAGCTCTGTTCCAAACAAATCGTCACTCACACTGGTTTTGATGTATCTACAACTCAACATATCTGCCACCTGAGTAGCTATATCTGTGTCTTGACAACCAATAGTTAAATACGATAAACGCTCTAATGCTACTTCTTCTGCATGGCATGGTCCACTAATCATTCCAATACGTTCGTATGGAACGCCAAATGTTTTGTGGAAGAACCTTGCTGGAATTGCGTTATACTCTGGAATAATTCCCTTGATAGCTGAAATAATGACTTTATCTACCATTAATTCTGGACCTACATCTTGAAATAGATTGGTGATAAACGCACTTGGAACCACCATCACAATAATGTCGGATCCGTTGATTACTTCTAGTAAATCACTTGTAGCATGCAATTTGTCCGTATCATATTGCACAGACTGCAAATACTTTGGATTGTGTTTGTAACGTTTCAAATGCTCTACCGCTTTAGGGTCGTGCATCCACCACTTTACTGTATCAAGGTTCTCACACAACATCTTTACGATGGCAGAACCCCAACTTCCACTTCCAATTACACCTACTGACGGTTGTTTCTCCACAGTCAATTTAGTTTTACGTAACAAAAATGTAATTTCTGGTTAACCAACAAACCTTTCTGCAACGTGCAGTGCAAAGCTGCCCAAATTTGTAAACCTTTGCAAGCTCAAAGATGAGTAAAGGGGTACAATACATGATAATATCTGCATTAGGATTTAGCCTGATGCAGCTTTGCGTAAAATACTTAGACCATATTCCTTTTACCGAACTCGTTTTTTTTCGTTCGCTGGTTTCCATAGTTCTTAGCTTAGGAATGATTTATCGCTTGCGCATTAACCCATTGGGAAACAACCGAAAGTTCTTGGTATTGAGAGGTATTTTTGGCGTTACAGCTTTATCGTTGTTCTTCTACACCCTACAAAACCTACCCATTGCTACGGCCATAACGATTCAGTACCTCTCACCAATTTTCACAACCATTTTTGCCATCTGGATTTTAAGAGAACCTGTACCGTGGAAGCGATGGATTTTTTTCGGGGTAAGCTTTACGGGTATTCTAGTAATGAAAGGACTCAATAATGAATTCGACAATAAATTTCTGATTGCAGGATTGATTTCGGCTGTATTTAGTGGCCTAGCCTATAACATGATTCGGAAGGTAAAAGATACCGATCATCCTGTTGTAGTTGTATTATACTTTCCTTTAGTAGCAACTCCAATTATGGGAGTAATTTCTTTGTTTTACTGGGAAACACCTCAAGGATGGGATTGGTTGTTACTGCTATTAATGGGGGTGTTTACCCAAATTGCTCAAGTATTCATGACAAAAGGATGGCAAAGTGACAAAGCAGGTAAGATTGCTAGCTTAAAATACATTGGAATCGGGTTTGCTTTGTTTTTCGACTTAACGCTTTTCGGAATTGTTCCTTCTTGGCAAGTACTTACTGGAATTAGCTTAGTATTAGCAGGAGTATTACTCAACGTTAATCTCGCTAAAGACTAAACAATTACTTTCTTTGCTTACATGCATCGCCTCATTGCAATACTATTAATTGGGTTACCGTTCCTTGGATTTT
Source organism: Flavobacteriales bacterium UBA6049 (assembly GCA_002429085.1). Classification (GTDB taxonomy): domain Bacteria; phylum Bacteroidota; class Bacteroidia; order Flavobacteriales_G; family Salibacteraceae; genus UBA6049. The sequence continues at coordinate 86,285 of DIYR01000166.1, read as the reverse complement.
CAGCCAAATCGGATACGTTAATTATGCAAAATGGCGACCACATTACTGGTGAGATAAAAAAGCTAGAGCTTGGTTACCTCACGTACAAAACAGATGATGTTGGTACACTTACCGTAAAATGGGTTCGCGTAGCTTTTATTGAATCCAAAAATCAGTTTGATATTACTATGAAAGATGGCTCTCGCCATTATGGTTCTATTGGAAGAGCAGATTCTTCTGAGTATATGCTCATTGAATCGTATACCGACACCATTCAAGTTGCTCTTGGTAATGTGGTGGAAATTGCTCAAATAAAAAATACATTTTGGGACAGGTTAGATGGTCAAGTAACTGCTGGTTTTAGTTTTACAAAGGCCAACGCCAACGGACAATTAAATGGTGGGCTAGACTTGAATTATCGTTCGCTGAATAGTTATCAAAGTGTTGGCTACTCTATCATTTTTACGAGTGCCGATGGGCAAGACGATAATCAGCGGCAAGATGCGAACTACAGTTTTAATTGGTTTTTTACAGAACAATGGTACTCCATTGCTGTAGCAGGTTACCAACAGAACTTACAATTAGGTTTAGAAGGAAGAACCTTTGGTGCTCTTGGACTGGGTCATGTTTTCATACACAATAACCACAGCTTGTTTTTAGGCGGTATTGGAGCTACATTAAACAACGAGACAAGTACAGAGGGAGATAACCAAATTAACAATGAAGGAATTGTTCAGATGTCATACGAACGATTCAAAGTAATTGGAAACTCTTTCAACTTAAATACTGGTTTTGCATACTATCCAAGTTTCACGGTGTCAAATAGAAATCGTGTTGATTACAACCTACAGCTATTGTGGGAAATCGTAAATGATTTTAAGTGGAATGCAACTTTCAAATACTCATTTGATAGCAAACCAATTAGTGAGGATGCAGTAAAAGAAGACTACAGCATCATTATAGGACTTACCTATTCTTTGTAGTATTTTGCCTCAAACAAACTTTTGAACTCATGCGTACCACACTAACATCCCTCTTGTTTTTGTTCCTATCACAGTTTGCGATTTCTCAAGCAACTCCACCAAAAAGATTAAGTTCTGATATTGGAATAGGATATGGACAGACCTATTTATTTTCTAGCAGTAATAATCTTATCTCAAAGAATTTCAAGGTGTTTCAAACGGTAGAGTACCAAGCCAGTCATAATATACTATTTGGTTTAAACATTGGGGCAGATTATATCTATTCCACAAACGATTCAGCTAAAATTCAAGAAGTACAGGTTCCTATATCGTTTAACAACGTACTAATTATCGTTAAAAAAAGAGATTTTATTAGGCATGTGCGTTTTGGATTTGGATACAATATTCCAATCAACACTACCTATTCAACTGACGATTCTTACAACGATTTTGTTCCAATTAAAGAAGAACAAATTGGCTCTCACCCATTTGTTTTAGCACGTGTAGGGTTTGGCATTAGAAACAAAGCTAAAGAAGACTTTCTCCGTTGGGAGATTGGTTATTCGTATAAACGACTCAATACTAATCTTCCGTACAACAATAACTTTGTTGAAGCCATTTTCCTAATTAATGTTTTCTAATCACCACTTTGAGTGAATCATAATTGGCGTTTGATATTTTTCTGCCAGACCAAAAAGAGAGGCTCTTTCCCCCAGCATAAAATATGGCTGATGAATTTCGGTTTCGTTCAATCCTTTCAATTCTGGTAGCCAATTCCTGATGTATTTCCCTTTTGGATCGTATTTTTTGCTTTGCCATATTACGTTAAACCATCTATCGTCTCTAGGGTCTGTTCCTATGCCTGCTTGATAGTTCCAATTACCATAGTTAGAGAATACATCATAATCTAACAGTTGATGCTCAAACCACGCAGCTCCCATTCTCCAGTCTATCCCAAGATCTTTTACCAAGAAACTAGCCACATTTTGCCGCCCTCGATTACTCATGAAACCAGTATGCAACAGTTCTTTCATGTTGGCGTCAATAAATGGAATTCCCGTTTCGCCCAACCGCCATTTCTCGTATGTTTCTAAATTTTGACTAGCGGATTTGGGACTTGATTTAATGCCTTGCTTAAAGAAGAGTTTATTGCCATGTTTTCTGCCTATGAAGTGAAAAAAATCTCTCCATAACAGCTCGAATACCAACCAATATGTTGAGTCATTCTTCACCACCTCTTGCTCAAACTGCTTCACTTCTTGATAAATGTATTTAGGTGAGATGCACCCATGTGCAAGCCAAGCAGAGAATTTTGAACTGTAATCAGCTCCTAGCAGTCCATTCCGAGTTTTTTTGTAGTAACCTAATTTCTTGGTGTCCCACACATAATGATTCAGCCTAGCAACTGCTTCGTCTTCGCCCCCAGCAAATGGTAAAACACAGCGTTTATCTACAGATACGTTCTCATATCCGAATTCGTTCATGGATGGTATCTCTCCAGCACTCATTTCTGCAGGAAGCGAGGGAATACTGTAAGGAACAGGTAAAGGTTGCTTTACCTCAATTGACTTCGATTCTACCTTTTTTCGGAACGAGGTAAATCCATTTGGAAATTGATGGAAGCTATCAAACGGTAGATCTTCCCACTCCAATAACGTAGCCCCATCTATACCATGATAAGTAACAGATGGAAAAGATTGTTGTAAGGTAGTTACCACATGGTCTTCCTCAAACGCAAAGCCCTCTTGATAATACACGGCATCAAAATCGAACTGTTTCGCCAAGGCTTGAAATTCCGTTGAGGTTGCTCCAAAACGAACAACTAAATCGCTTCCAAGTTTTTGTAAGTTTTTTCTGAGATTATGAACAGATTCTAGTAAGAATGCGGTTCTAAAAGCTCCCGTTTTTCTATTGCCGAAAGCATCTCTACTCCACCAAAACGAATCGAAAACGTACACACAGACAACTTCATCGTTTTCTTGAATAGCACGTGTAAGGACTTTGTTATCGTGCAATCTTAAATCGTTTCGAAACCAAACTATTGCTTTGTTCATCTGCATTAGAACAGACTAACTATACTTTGGTTGACCTATCTCTCCTGCAACGTTCACTACAATACACAACCTCACCCCAGTTACGCTCCCATTTTTTTCTCCATGAGAATGGCCTCTCGCAAACTGGGCAAATTTTAGATGGTAAATCACTTTTTTTACGCTGTTTCATGGCTGTCTTTTTTCCAGCACATGCTTTTTCAGAATACGCTTATTCTCTTTTAAAATACTTGGTCTTTTACGAGCTGCCCATAATTGATCGCGCGCATGCTTTCCGCTTATTTTCAAATCTACAATTGGATGTGGATACGTTTCGCCCAGTGTAAATCCTATTAGTTGCTGTTCAATGGGGGGCATTTTCCAAGGCTCATGAATGTATTCTACAGGAATGTTGGCCAACTCTGGCACCCATTGCCTAATAAATTTCCCTTCAGGATCGTGTTCTTGGCTTTGCTTTACTGGGTTATAAATACGGATGGTATTAATGCCCGTAACCCCTGCTTGCATTTGGAATTGTGGATAGTGTATACCTGGTTCAAAATCTAAAAATTGCTTTGATAGCCACAGTGAGCCTGGTTTCCAATGTTGCCATAAATGATGCGTAAGAAAACTTACTACCATGGCTCGCATTCTAAAGTTCAAAAAGCCCGTTTCATTTACGCAACGCATACACGCATCTACTAATGGGTAGCCTGTGTTACCATGCTGCCAAGCTTCTATCCAAGTTTTGTTTTCAGGTTTAGAAAGCTCATCATAACCAGAGTTATAATTCACAAACTCCATCCGTTCTTCCATTTCAAACTTTTGGATGAAATGGCAATGCCATCTTAAACGAGTAGCAAAGTTGTTTAGCGATCGTTTAAATGAGCTCTCTTTTTTAGCCAATAAGTAGGTCTGGTATACTTGTTTAATACTCAAGTTTCCCCAAGCAATGTAAGGAGATAACCGGCTACAACTCTTTCTACTCTCAAGTGGTTTACTGATGTGCCTAGAATAAAACTCACCTCGTTCAACAAAAAACGATTGCATATAGGCAAAGGCTTTCAGTTCTCCACCAGGCTGAACAGATGCATTTTTAACACCTAAAAAATCGGGTTGATAATGATGGTCATGCTCTTTCCAAGCAATAGATTCAATATTCACCGTAGCTTGTGGCTGATACATAAACTGGTACCAAGCTTTTGCCCAATCTTGTCTATTTATTCGACTGCGTTGAATTCCATTTGATTGATATTCTTTCCAATCAATGCCATTTTGCTTACACCAACCAGCAACTTGTTTATCTCGATCATACGTAATCTTTAGCCCCGTTTCTTCATGACTCACTAAAGAAAAAGTCCCGTATTCGCTTCTTAATTGTTCAAGTACGGGTACTACCTCAGCATGAAAAACGGCAACCTTCGCATGCACATGCTCTAGTTGTTTATTAAGAGCCTCTATACTTTCCCATACAAATTGCCAATGCCTCAAAGAATAGTTTGGCGCCTTTATTACAGAAGGTTCAAAAACATAAATTAATAGCACCTCCTCTTGTAACATAGACGCTATTGCCAGAGGAGCATGATCTCTCAAACGCAAATCTCGTTTCAACCAAACCACTTGCATGGTAGGGAAACAGAAAAACTAGATTTTGGTTGAATACCCTACGTTAAAAGCTTCTAAAGCCCATCTCCGTTGAGACAATAACAAAATCCTAACGAATAGATATCGACTCAATAAGCAAAGGCTCTTATTTCTTGTTATTTTCGGCAGTCCAAATCAATCAGATTCATGAGTATTCACAGGCTGTTCAAGACCCTTTTTGGGGCTTTATTCCTCGTACCATTTATTTCCATTAGTCAACCTAGGTGGGATGCTGCTCAAATACAACTAGAGCTAGAAAAATTCGGGACAGTTGGAAATGCGCTTTACCTAGCAGCTCACCCAGATGATGAAAACACACGACTAATTGCTTGGTTAGCGAATCAGCAAAAAGTACGTACGGCTTACTTATCGCTTACACGAGGTGATGGCGGTCAAAACTTAATTGGCGATGAAAAAGGCGCTTTAATGGGCTTGATTAGAACTCAAGAATTGCGCGAAGCACGCCAGATTGATGGTGGTGAACAATTCTTTACCAGAGCCTTAGATTTTGGCTATTCTAAATCTTCTGATGAAACCCTTGAAAAATGGGTAAAGGATAGCATTATGGCCGATGTGGTAATGACTATTAGAAAGTTTAAACCAGATGTGATTGTGTTGCGTTTCCCTCCAAATAGCAGAGCTGGACACGGACACCATAGTACCAGTGCTATTCTTGCAGAAGAAGCCTTTCAATTGGCAGCTGACGAAACACAGTTTCCTGCAAGTGCCAAAAAATATGGTACATGGCAAGCAAAGCGCATCTTCTTTAACGATAGCCCTTGGTGGGATAAAGACATTGCCGATAGAAAAGATGAATACGTAACAGTAGATGTTGGTGAATACAATCCATTGTTAGGAAGGTCATTTACTGAAATTGCGGGTATGAGTCGCAGTCAGCACAGCTCACAAGGCTTTGGAGCTGCCTTGGCAAAAGGCGAACAAGTTGAATACTTAAAACTAGTTGATGGAGAACCTGCAGAACACAACGATTTATTCGAAGGTGTAGATCTAAGCTGGTACCGCGTTGAGGGAGGAAAAGATATTCAAAGTGCTTTTGATAAAATTATAGCCGATTATGATGTGAGTGAACCACATACTTCTGTTGCTGCGTTAGCCAATTTGTACGAATCGTTAGAGAAGCTTCCTGATAATCCATACAAAACTTACAAACTAAACCATCTGAAACAAATTATTGCCGCTTGCTCTGGTTTATGGTTTGAGTACTTGGCGAAAGATCCATACACTACCCCAAACGGTGATGTAGACGGAACAATTGAAGTATTGGCACAGTTACCAGCTAACATAACGCTAAAATCGGTGAGTGTAAACGAGTTCAATAGTGAACCTAACCAAACTATCACCAATTCAATGTTTGAGCTTCCTGTTCAAGTTGAATCGCCAAGTGACATTACTAACCCGTACTGGTTGCAGCAAGATGCTATTCACGATATGTTTTTATTCTCGCCTAAAGAATGGTTAGGCCTTCCACAAAACCCAGCATTTGCAAAAGCTCAGTTGACTTTTGACATCGAGGAGGTTACCATTTCTTATGAGGTTCCTGTTCAATACAAATGGGTAGACCGTGCCCAAGGCGAATTGTATAGAGAAGTAAACGTAATTCCAGAAATTACACTTACTCCAGAAGCAAAAACTATGGTGTTTACAGACGAAAGCGCTAAAACACTCACACTTAAAGTTCAATCGCATGGTAAACAAGACCAACGCATACGCATTGAGCCTATCGTACCAAAAGGATGGAGAGTGGCTCCAAGCAACACCTTTATTGAAAACTTACAACCTGGAGATGTTGAGTTTGTAAAGTTTGAAATCTCTCCAAACAAAAAAACCGATCAAGCAAAACTCACATTCGAAATTGGTTCATTCAACCAAGAAGAAATTGGAAGAGATTTAATTGAAATTACGTATCCGCATATTCAAACACAAGTAGTTATGCCTGTAGCTAGCACTCAATTGGTTTCTGCTCCTGCAAAACGAGTTGGTCAGCACATAGGATACATTATGGGAGCTGGTGACGAAGTTCCTACTGCTATTGAGCAACTTGGATACGATTTAACCTTTATTGATCCAACTATTGCAACCTCAGATGACCTATCAGCATTTGATGCGGTTGTAGTTGGAGTTAGAGCTTACAACAAAATTGAAGCGATGGCAACCTTCCATTCTTCATTGAATGAATACGTAGAAAACGGAGGACATGTAGTAGTTCAATACAACACCAATCGTGGTTTAAAAACTGAAAATATTGGGCCTTATCCATTACAATTGAGTAGAAAACGAGTTACAGTAGAAGAAGCTCCTGTTACTTTCTTGAATGAGAATCACCCCTTATTGACATCACCAAATAAAATTACGGTAAATGATTTTGACCATTGGATTCAAGAGAGAGGACTCTATTTTGCTGATGAGTGGGATGAGCAATACACACCAATCTTAGAGTGGAACGATCCAGGTGAGGATCCTCAAAAAGGAAGTTTGCTTGTAGCCGATTATGGAAAAGGCACCTATATCTTCACTGGAATTTCATTCTTTAGAGAGCTACCTGCGGGTGTACCTGGAGCTTACCGATTGTTTGCCAACATTCTAAGCTACAGACAACAGAAATAGCATCTTATGGAAGAAAAACCTCCATTTTTTAATTCTTGGAAGGGAATGTATGCCTTTGTTCTGGGTTTTCTGGCTTTTCAGATAATCTTATACCTATGGATGAGCTCTTCTTTCCAATGCCTAATCTGCTCGTAGTATGGAGTTAGTAGATTGGATTATTCTATTTGGAACCTTACTGGGTATTGTTGGCTACGGAACATGGAAAACTCGTCAACAAAGCAGTATGAGTGGCTACTTGAAGGGCGACAACTCTATGAAGTGGTACACCATTGGATTGTCAATTATGGCAACCCAAGCAAGTGCCATCACTTTTTTAAGTACACCTGGGCAAGCATACGAAAGTGGAATGGGTTTCGTGCAATTCTACTTTGGTTTGCCTTTGGCAGTAGTAGTGATATCTGCTGTGTTCATACCACTGTACTATAAACTCAACGTATTTACCGCATACGAATACCTGGAAAAACGATTCGATATCCGTGTTCGATTAATAACGGCTTTGCTTTTCTTAATTTCTAGAGGCTTAGCAGCTGGAATCACCATTTATGCACCGGCTATTGTACTTTCTACTTTACTTGGCTGGAACTTAACGTTTACTAATTTACTGGTTGGTGTTCTCGTAATTATCTACACTGTTAGCGGTGGTACAAAGGCAGTAAGCATGACTCAGAAATGGCAAATGGGCGTTATTTTCTTGGGGATGTTCATTGCTTTCTTCTTGATCTTAGATTACTTGCCAGATGAATTAAGTTTTACTGAAGCCGTAAACATTGCTGGCTTTATGGGTAAAATGGAAATAGTGGACACCACCTTCGATTTAGATAATCGTTACACCTTATGGACTGGCCTATTAGGAGGATTCTTTTTATCGCTCTCCTATTTCGGAACCGACCAGTCTCAGGTACAGCGTTATTTGGGTGGAAAAAGCGTAACCGAAAGTAGGCTAGGCTTATTGTTCAATGCCATCTTAAAGATCCCCATGCAATTCTTCATCTTGTTTGTTGGGATTATGGTGTTTGTATTCTATCAATTCAATCAACCTCCTGCATTCTTTAATCAGCCTGGTTTAGAAAGAGCAAAAGCTACTGAACTACGCGCTGACATAGAAGCTCAGGAGCAACGGTATGCCGAAGCTCACAACGAAAAACAAGCCTATTTAGAGCAATACCTTGCCAGCACCAACATCACCGAAAAAGAACAAGCGGCAGAACAAGCGGCTGCAGCGTATCAAAAAGGAGAAAACATTAGAGGTGAACTGAAAGAACTCTTGGTAAAAGCCGATAGCTCTGTTGAAACAAAAGACACCGATTATGTATTCCTTACGTTTATCCTGAACTACTTACCACATGGAATTATTGGCTTATTGCTGGCTGTAATTTTATCAGCTGCTATGAGCAGTACAGCAGGAGAACTCAATGCCTTGGCAAGTACCACTGTGGTTGATTATTACAAACGACTGCGTAAAAAAGAATCGAGCAACGAAAACGATGTTCGTATGTCTAAACTCTTCACGCTTATTTGGGGTTTGTTAGCTATTGGAATAGCGTTATCGGCCAACTTATTTGAGAATCTTATTCAATTGGTAAACGTACTTGGCTCATTATTTTACGGAACCATTCTGGGTGTTTTCATTGTAGCATTTTTCTTGAAGCGCGTTGGTGGCAGTGCAGTGTTGATTGGAGCTATTGTTGGAGAGTTGTTCGTATTGACACTTCATCTTTTAACGGTATTTAAGCTAATCGACATCAGCTACCTTTGGTACAATGTATTGGGTTGTTTAGTTGTGGTATTGATTTCATTTATCACACAGCTATTATTGCCCAACCCACAAGAATCTAAAATCTAACAATATGTCTGAAAAAATTAATGCCGATAAGGCTCCAAAACCTGTAGGGTTATATCCACACGCTCGTAAAGTGGGCAACTTATTATTTCTATCGGGTGTAGGGCCAAGAACGGCTGGATCTGATGCTAACGACTCTGGTGTACCAGGATTAAAATTAGACCACAATGGTAATTTTGAAGAGTTTGATTTTGAAGCTCAATGTCGATCTGTTTTCGATAACGTAAGAGCCGTATTAGAAGCTTCTGGATCTAGTTGGGATAACCTAGTTGATGTTACTGTTTTCTTGGTGAATATGAAACGTGATTTTAAAACCTACAACAAAATTTACGCAGAGTATTTCAAAGACAATCAGCCTTGTAGAACAACAGTTGAAATCAATTCTTTGCCAACTCCAATTGCCATAGAGTTGAAGTGTATTGCTACCATAGACTGATCTATACCTTTCTAATAGAAGCTCTAACCCAAGAGTAACTTGTTGGTTACGAAAGTCATTGCAATAAGACCGAAATCTAAATCTTAGCATTGAGCTATTTAGGTTTTGTGTCTTTTTGAGAAATGTATGAATCTCTAAATCCAACCATTACAACCAATATTGTAGAGTCTTACGACTTTGTGTGTGCTGGAGCCACTTATCATTTGATTCCTGATGGCACCGCATCCATAGTTATTGGAAATGGAACATTACGAGATCATATTCATATAGAATCTGATTTACTAAGCGGAAATACACTACTTCCCTTAAGTAGAAGCTATAAGTCTTTAAACTGCGCTTCAGATGTACTCATCATCAGATTGAAACCATTTTATTCATTTACTGAAGATTTTCAATCATTTTCTAGAGATCTGAACTTGCTCAAAGATCACTGTTCTCAAGACGCCTTATTTCGTATAGAAGAATCTGTTAGTCAGCACATTAAGCGCCAAAATAATTTAGCAAACCTCGTTAACCTTGTCCTTCATAGTAAAGGAAATATCTCCATAGATGCTATTTGCAGCGATTATGGCATTTCAAGACAAGCCTTAGGAAAAGTTTACGCTAAAAAACTGGGTGTAGGCTTCAAGCAGCTTGCTTCTATTTGGCAAATGAATACGTTTATCTCTCACTATGCTAAATCCAACTCTTCATCGCAATCTTCGTTAGAGGCAGGATTTTTTGATCAAGCACATTGTATCAGGAGTTTTCGCACCCACCTAGGTTTAACGCCTAGTCAATTCTTTAAGTCAAACTCAACTTCACTTCAGCTAGTTTGTGATAAGATAGACAAACGATTCAGCGGTTTTTTCGATCCTATGTAAGGTTTCCATTTTTACAATCTTTTCATTTTCCCCCTCTTTACTTTCGACATCTAACTCAATCGTATGAAGTCATTTGTCTTTTCTCTCCTAGTACTCTTATGCTTTAATTCTAGAGGGCAAATAGTAGAAACTGTTCTTTCAAGCCCAAGCATTGCAGACGGTATGTGTATCGATCGGCATGGAAATGTTTATACAACTTCAGGAGGTTTGGCTGGATTTGTAGTAGGAAGGTATACTCCTATTTCTGATACGTTTATTCCAGATTACATAACTGGCTTAACGGGCCCTACTGATGTTGAGTTTTTAAGTGACAGCGTTTTGTGCATTACTAATTATGATACTGATCGAATTTCTGCTTATAACTTAAACTCTGGTGTTCTTACTACGCTAGCTACTGGTCTTGATGGACCAGGGGGAATTGAAACAGATTCAAACGGCTATGTATACGTTACAAACTGGGGAAATGCCCCTCAATATGCTGGCCATACTATCACAAAAATCAGTCCTTCGGGTAATTCTTGGACGTATATTGATACATCTGCCTTATACAGGCCACAAGCAATTACTTGGAATCATGAAAGGCAACTTGTAGTTCACTCAAATTCTAATCTTTATAAGATCAACGCTGCAGATAGCACTTTACAGTTTTGGGTAAGCCTTCCAGTTGGTGTAGCCAACATGGTATACAACTCAAGTGATTCTTGCATTTATGGAGCGTCCCCATCAGATCATCAAATTCTAAAAATCACAAAAGATGGAGCGGTTAGTGTTTTTGCTGGTTCTTCTTCAGGATATCAAGATGGTCCGATTTCGAATGCTCTTTTCGAAGCAACTTTAGGTCTCACATTTTCACTTACAGAAGACACACTTTATGTTTCGGAAGCAGGTGGAATAAATCGCTTGAGAAGAATCGTCATGAACCCATCAGATCCTATAGGGCTCTCTGATTTTGCAACAACTGATTTAGGAAATAGTAAATCTCACGTATATCCCAATCCATTAATGCCGGGAAGTGCCCTTCAAATCGAAAACAGAGGTACTGTGTCTATAGATCAAGTAGTAATTACCAACAGCAAAGGACAACTGCTCTACACTCATTTCAGTGATGAGTTAACAACCTCTATCTCAAACACCATCACAAAGAACTTTTCTACTGAAACGCTATTTGTAAAAGTGATTTTTACTGATGGAAGCTTCGAAATTCACAAAGTCCTGAAGAGCAATTAAGATTTAAAGCTCTAGACAGTACAACTGGTTGTAGATACCTAAAAAAGGTGGTTTCCATTTTTACAATCTTTTGAATGAAACATCAACTCTATTTGTATTCACCTAATCTTTAATACTACACGGATCCATGAAAAAACTAGTTGTAACCCTATCTACCATCTTGCTGAGTTTCTTGTGTTTTTCACAAGGTGTTTCAAGTATTATAGACTCAAATGGAATAGACATTAATGATGGGCTAACCTATGATGGAAGCCAATACTTCTATGGTTCTAGCTTTACGCAAGGCAACATTTACAGATTTGATCTTCAAGGGAATGTAGAAGAATTTGCTACGGGATTAACCACTGCAAACGGACTACTTGTGCACAGAAATGGTAATCTATTTGTTGCAGACCCAAGTGGAAATAGAATTGTTGTGTATAACACCTTAACTGCTCAAGCAATTGATACCATTAGTATTCCTAGCCCCGGAGGAATGGTTCATTTTAACAACTCAGATACCTTACTTGTTACCGATTGGACAAACGATAAAATTTACAAGCTTGACCCAACTGGAACATATACAGATTATGTAATAGATTTTCGTTTAAATGCTCCAATTGGTATTTCTTATATGGCGGCAACTGACGAGTACTTTGTTGCCAACTTCAATAACAGCGAAGTATTTAATATTACTGGTGGGCAGATGGAATATGTTGCCACCCTGCCTGCAACAACAGCAGGCACCAAATGGATTGGATTTATTTCTTGTACAGACACATCACTTTTTGCGACTGCATATAATCATCATCAAGTTCTTGAAGTGCATACCAATCAAACAGACGATGTTGAAGTAATTGCTGGTATTTCTGGTGTAACAGGACATGTGAATGGATCGTTAGACTCAGCTACTTTCTTTAATCCGAATGGTATTTATGCTATTTCTGATGACTCTATTCTTATTTCAGAATACGACAGAGGCATTGTTAGGCTCATCTCTAGAACAGACACTTCAATAAGCACCAATATCATCAACCTTGTTTCAGCAAACAAGCTTCAATTGACTGTTTATCCAAACCCTGCATCCAATAGAGTAACCATACAACTTGAAAAATCAGGAGATCACACTATACAAGTGATGGATTTATCTGGACGAGTAGTTGATGTAAATCAAAGTAGAACGTCTGAGAATGTTATTGAATTATATACATCCAATCTTAAATCGGGTACATACCTTATCCGTATAGATGGCTATAATACAGAGCGATTGATTATTGAGTGATTGTATGACGTAAAAGGTCTAGAAGTTAAAGATATAATAGAGCTTCGTTTCAGTGCTTGAACAAAATATAGTGCAGATAAGTCAAGTAGATTTAGTTCTATTCTATCGACCAGTTTATTGAGTATTCTTGTAATTCTCCTTGAACGTCAAACAGACGAAGAGCCCAAATATAATCTGCCCTAAAATCATCCAATATCTTTGAAACCAAACTTTTAGTGAAGGAGATTTAATGTAAAGTTCGTCCATATAAAACAAGTTATTATGGATTACATCTAGTGTAATAATTGCCAAAGTCAAGATTAATCCCTTTCGAGGTCTTAAAATAAGCAGAAACGCTGCTAGTGGGTCGAGAAAAGTTAAGCTATCCCAAAATATTCTTGTCAAGAAAGGTGCGTTGTATTTGTCCGAAAGAAAACCATTATTAATCACCCATTGTAAATGGGTTGAAGCACCCATTAACATTCCTATTGCTTGAATTATTAAAATGTACTTTGTCTTTCTATCAAGGTTTTTGAATTTCACAATTATTCAATTTTACTAACTAATTCTTTTTTAAACCCACCTCAACAACCTGTTTATCTGCACACACAAATACTCTATCTGATTTTTTGGGTTTCAACACATATTTGCCAGTAAACTCTCCAAATGCTGGTAGTATGCCTTGCTGTTTCGTAAAGTGAAAGCACGAGAGCCTGATAGATTGTTTTCCTTTTCCAGTCATGCGCACTCCTGGGTGAATATGCCCGCACAAGTTGTACCCTTCGAATTCGTCTTCTAACGGTTCGTGACTAAAAACAACATTGCCTACTTTCCAAATACCACGTTTTACAGTTATTCCAAACTTGGCATATTGAGCAGGATGCAGAATATCATGGTTTCCTTCTACTAAGGTGAAATCTACTCCTTCAAATCCAGAAATAAATCGCCCAAATTCTTCCCATTCCAAATTATAATCAGAATGAAATAAATCGCCTAAAAACACCACCTGCTGCGGACGATAATCTTTCATTAAGGAATCAAAATCTATCATGCCTTTAAACCGCAAATGACTGGGAACTCCAATTCCATTCTTTCTAAAATGGCTCACCTTTCCCAAATGCCAATCACTCACAATCAGCATTGCCTGAGCTGGCCAGTAAACAGCTTTACGCGCATCTAGCACAAACTCTTCTTTAAGCCACGGTGAAAGATCAACTTGCATGGCCTACAAAATAAGGCTGATTAACTAAACTGGAGTTTCATTTTTTGAATGCGATCTTCTAAACTCTCGGCCACAAAGCGTTCGCGCAAACGATCTACCATAATAGGAAAAGCAAAAGGGGTAGGCTTCTCTGGATTAGTTACCACAAACGTTTGTTGATTGATGCGTTCTAATGCGGCTCGTAAACGGGTAAATTCTAGTTGAAACTCTAGTGCCTCATCAAATGCTTGCTTAAAGAGTAAGTTGCTAGGTTCATAATCTCTAAACACATCAAAAAAGAGTTGAGCAGATGACTGAAGATGTCGATCTTTTTTAACGTTACCGGGATACCCTTTAAATACCAAACCACTAATTCCAGCAATCTCACGGAATCGCCTTCGAGCCATTTCAGAGGCATTTACACTATTCTGGATATCATCCATTAAATGATCGGTAGTAAATAAATCGTTGTCTATTATTTCTTGAACTGGAATAGGTTGATCAGATACTAACTCAAAGCCATAATCATTTAACGCAATGGAAAATGAAATGGGTTGAATTAAACTAATTCTATAAGCCAATAAACTCACAATTCCTTCATGCACAAAGCGACCATCAAAAGGGTACATCACGGTATGATAGCCTTCTTTGGTTTCAAAGTTCTCTATCAAGAATTCGTTTTGAGCTGGTACGTGACTTCGCTTTCGTTGAAAATCTAGTAAGGGCTGAATAGTGGTTAGTTCTATATCGCTTCCTGTTCCTAAAATGGCTTCATTTAATTTGAACCGTAAAGCGGTAGAGAGGTTACTACTCAATGGCATACGACCTCCTTGCCAAGCGGGCACTTTCCCAGTTTTTTCTTTACTGGCTTTTACCTGAACCACCATTTCTTTAATTCGCACCATTTCTAAACTCCTTCCCGCAAACCAGAAAACATCACCTGGAGCAAGTTTAGAAACAAAGGACTCTTCAATGGTTCCGAGTCTACCACCTTTAGCAAACTTAACGGTAAGCATAGCATCAGAAACAATAGTTCCTATCTGTAAGCGATGGCGCATGGCTGTTCTTCTAGAAGTAACTTTATACAAGCCTGTTTCTTGAATTTCGACCTTTTTATACTCATCGTAGCTATGCAGACTCTCGCCACCAGTGGTGATGAATCTGAGGCACCAATTCCATTCGTTTTCATCAATGCTTGAAAAACAAAAGGTGCTTTTTACCTCCTTGTAAATTTCATCTGGAAAAAATCCATCGCTTACTGCAATAGTGGTCAGGTATTGAACTAAGGTGTCGAAACTTCGGATATATGGAATACGCGACTCCATTTCTCCTTGCTCTATGCTATGTCGCAGTGCAGCCGCTTCAATTAGTTCCAAAGAATGTGTGGGCACAAAGTAGATAGTGCTTTTGGCCCCTGGACGGTGTCCACTTCTTCCTGCGCGCTGCGCAAAACGAGCAACACCCTTTGGCCCGCCAATTTGAATAATGGTTTCTACCGGGCGAAAATCAACTCCAAGATCTAAACTTGACGTACAAACTACAGCCTTTAATTTTTCATCATGCAGCGCATCTTCTACCCACTCGCGTAATTCACGCGAAATGCTACCATGGTGCATGGCAATTTGCCCAGCTAATTCAGGAACTATATCTAAAATACGCTGATACCATACCTCGCATTGATTCCGTGTGTTCGTGAATATCAGCGTGGTTTTACTCTTCTTCAAGATAGGTACCACGTATTCTAACAACTTAATCCCTAAATGCCCACTCCAAGGAAAATTCTCTACCTCGGGCGGCAGCACACTTACTACCTCTAACTCTTTTTGAATATTGGCTTTAATGAATCTAGTTGGTTTTGTGCTATACCAATCTCCTAACAGTACCTGCATAGACTGATCCATATTGCCAATGGTTGCAGATATTCCCCAAATGCGCAATGAAGGAGATATTGTTTTTAAACGAGATAAGCCCAACTCCATTTGAACACCACGTTTAGACCCCATCAACTCATGCCACTCATCGCATACTATACATTGTAAATGCTTAAATAAAGTGGGGTAGTTTTTTTGAGCTAGCAGTAAGTGCAAACTTTCTGGCGTAGTGATTAAAACGTTGGGCATATTCTTTTTCTGCTTTGCCCTTTGAGCTGTTGAAGTGTCTCCTGTTCGTACACCAACAGTCCAATCAATCCCTAATCCGCTTATCATTCGCTCACTGGCTTGAGAAATCTCCTTAGCCAAAGCCCGAATAGGTGTAATCCAAATTACTTGAAGTCCTTTTGGGTTATTAGGATATTGATGGGTTAGATAATGGCCAAGAATTGCTCCCATCAAAGAGTAAGTCTTACCCGAACCAGTAGGTGCATTCACCATTCCATGTTCACCCTGTTCATAAGCCTGCCATGCTTCTTTCTGAAAGGGAAATGCTTTCCAATCTTTAGAAGCAAACCATTCTTCAACTAATCGTTGTCCAGAACTGGGTATCATACTGATGAACTCAGGTTTTCGCTAAAAACCTACTTCAAAGCATCGGCTAATTGAGCAACTACCTTTTTGCTGTTTCCAACAAAAATTTCACCATTTACAATTGCTACTGGACGTTTTAAGAATGTGTACTCTTCTAATATGTGCTTACGGTAATCGTCTTCACTCAGCTCTTGTTCGTGCAACCCCATACTTCTGAATTTCATGGCGCGTCTGCTAAATAGTGCTTCATAAGAACCTGCCAAATCTTTCAAGATGTCAATCTGATCTGGAGATATTGGTTCTGTTTTAATGTCTTGTAGCGTTAATTTTTCTGCTGCCCCAGTTTCTTTAATGATACGTTGACATGTGCTACAAGTTGAAAGGTGAAATAAGATATTGTCCATCTAAGAAGTATTTTAATCAAAGGTAAACGCATGGCGTTATGCCTTGTTCTTAGCCTTTCGTTTTCTTGACTTTTTATGTGCTTGATTATGAATAAACCCTTCTTTGAGTCCTTCTTGTAAGCCTAACCAAAACAACTTAAAAAAACTAGTTTTTGCTGGTCTACTTAGACTAAAAGTACTCTGATATTTTCGTTCTTCTTTATGGGTTTTGGCCACTAGCTGATTGGCCATAAAACTGAAAAACTTATCTTCTTTTATTCCTTTTTCTTCTTTGTATCTAGCTACTGTAATGTCTACATCTTTCAACGAATAAGAAATGGAACCATTAGCTCCTTTCGTATCGCCCGACATGCTAAAGGTTAACTCAGGCATTACTCCCTCATTTATAGCTATATGGGTAGTGCGCTGCACAATGGTATTGAATGCTGGTAGATCTAAACTCTTTCCAGAAACACTCAGCTTGAATGGATCTTTCACATCGTTTAAGCCTAACTCCCACCTTGTATGAATGGTTCCTTTTCCTTGAGGAGAACAAGAAGCATCTAGCACTAATTGTTGATTGCCTGAACCATCTTTCTGGTTCGTAAATCCTGTTAGGTAACCATTTATTTGATTAAACCAAAGTTGTGCTTGTTTTTCTCCATCTTTCCCTGGAATAGCATACTGAAAAACACAATTGTTCAAACGAATACTATCTAATGCAATAGGCTTAGGAATGGCACGAACAAGCGTAGGTATAAAATGAAACTTTTTATTGGGAGGAAATGGCTTTTGATTATTAATAAACACACTGAAATCAAGTCCATCTACCTCCAAATCTCTTGCAAACCATTCTTGATATAAGATGCGAGAATAGTCAACATCATTTAATACCATATGATCAAATTTGAAACTGAATCGAGCCTTTCTGTATGGGTTATCCTCTTCGAATTCTGTCAAACTTCTAGTCGGTTTCATACCTCCATCTTTCAACTGAATACTATTCTCCGAAAAATCGAGCTGCAATTCTCCTAGATTGATGGCATAACCACCAGCGTTTGGAATGGATACGTTTTTTGCCTGCATTTGAATATCTGCTACCCAATTAGCTACATTCTTATCTTCTGATTGCTCATAGTCTACATCGCGCATTTCATAGTTAAACTGCTCCATGCTACCATAAGCCGTAGTATCTATCAAATCTGTTTTAAAAATAGATCCACTTGCATTTTCAATTCTGAATCCTTCCAAGCGAACCCCTGTTAACAAATCACTTGTTTTCTGAAAGTTAGAAGATGTGTCTTTCTGGTCAGGCTTTGGCAAAATATAGACTGAAACATCGGGCTGATCTATCACTATTTCATCTACTTGAATAACCCCTTTGGCTAAACTCCAATAGCTGAATCCTATCAACTCTGCTCTTTCTACCCCTAGTTCTAAAACAACAGTTGGATTCGTTTTTTGAGAAACAACCTCTTCAACTTTGCTTTTGATTGGCACGTAACGCAAACCTTCAAGCCAAACAGATCCTTCTGTTAACCGAATGGTAATATCATCATAAGTCAATTCGTGTAACTGACCCGATTGATTATTGATGAGCTTGTTCAGCCTTCTGTTTACCCAATAGTCTAGTCCAAACCTTATGAAAAAGAATAGAGCGGCTATTGGCAGTAAAACCTTGAGTAAAAAACGGATAGTTCTGGGCATTGTCATCGGCTAAAATTACGCATCCTTTTTTTATAAATATCGTTCGTGTAATCGTACTAGGCATACTACCTTAGTACCCTTAATACACTGCAATGGCCCAAAGTAAACGGAAAAAGAAACAAAGTCCGTTAAGACAATTGCTCAACCCAAAGAGAATTGCCATTCCAATCGTTATCGGATTAGGTGTAGCGGGCTACAAACTATATACAGATGTTGACTTTGAAGCATTTGCCCAAGTAAACTTCGGTTGGAAATCTGTCTTTTGGCTCTTAATGGCTTTTCTAATGGTAGTATTCCGCGACTTTGGATACATGCTACGGTTACGTATTTTAAGCGGCAAGGCCATTTCTTGGCGTAATGTTCTTGATGACATTATGCTTTGGGAATTCTCATCTGCTATTACCCCAAGTGTTGTGGGAGGCTCTGGAGTAGCCATCTTTATTCTCAACAAGGAAAAACTGAGTGTTGGTAAAAGTACCGCCACTGTTATGACTACCGCGTTTTTAGACGAAATGTTCTATGTGGTTATGGTTCCGCTATTGTTTTTGCTCGTTGGTACAGATGTACTTTTTCCCGAGACTATAGAAACCGTTACACTCTTAGGTCGAGAACTTGGAATTGAGCAGGTTTTTTGGATTGGATACGGATTCATCATGGTATTGATCTCGATAATAGCTTTCGGAATTCTGATCAATCCACTTGGTTTAAAACGACTACTCATTCGCATATTTAGTATGCCATTTCTGAGAAGGTGGTTACGTGGAGCTTATGAAACTGGAAATGATATCATTACTACCTCAAAAGAATTGAGACAACAACCTGCTAATTTTTGGTTATCATCTTTTGCCACTACAGCTCTTTCGTGGACTGCTCGTTACCTAACAGCAAACTTTATTATGTTGGCATTCACCTCATTTACCTTTATGGATAACCTAATTATACTCGCACGTCAATTAGTGATGTGGGTAATTATGCTTATCAGTCCAACTCCTGGAGGTGAAGGTGTTGCACAATTGGCATTTGAGAGTTTCTTAGTGGAGTATTTTGAAGGTGCTACGCAAGATCCACTTAGCCTAGCAGTTATTGTAGCCATTATTTGGAGACTCTACACGTATTACCCATACCTATTTATTGGTGCCATTATTCTACCTCAATGGATTCAACGTGTATACTTAAAGCGAAAACTTATCAAGTTTAAAAGCGCTGATACCGCTTCTAAAGTTTGATACCTTCGCTTTCTTTTAATAGCATAGAAAATGAAAAACGCAGATCATAAATTTGGAACTAAGGCCATACATGGTGGCTTAGAAACAGATTCAGCTACAGGTGCAATTATGACCCCTATCTACCAAACTTCAACCTATGTTCAAGAAGAGGTGGGTAAGCATAAAGGGTTTGAATATTCGCGCACCCAAAACCCAACCAGACAAGCCTTAGAGCAAAACTTGGCAGCTATTGAAAATGGAAAATACGGAGCTTGTTTCGGAAGTGGATTAGCAGCTATTGATTGCGTAATTAAAATGCTAAACCCTGGTGATGAGGTCGTAAGCACTAATGACCTGTATGGAGGAACATATCGTTTGTTCACCACTATTTTCGAAAAATACGGTATCAAGTTTCACTTCGTACCAATGGGTGATGCTGATGAAGTTGCTGCTCATGTAAATAGCAATACCAAACTGATTTGGGTGGAGACTCCTACCAACCCAATGATGAACATTATCGATATTAAAGCTATTGCAAAAGTTGCTAAGAGAAACAAAGCGATGCTAGCAGTAGATAACACTTTTGCAACTCCATATCTTCAAAACCCTTTGGACTTAGGAGCAGATATTGTGATGCACTCTGTAACGAAGTATTTAGGTGGCCATAGCGATGTGGTAATGGGGGCTTTAATAACAAAAGACGATAAAATTGCCGAGGAAATTTACCGCATTCAAAACTCAAGTGGAGCCGTAACTGCACCACAAGACAGTTTCTTGGTGTTGCGCGGAATCAAAACACTTCATGTGCGTGTACAACGTCATTGTGAAAACGGTGAAGTATTGGCAAAATGGTTAACTACACACCCTGCAGTAGACAAAGTATACTGGCCAGGATTTGAAACACATCCAAACCATGAAGTTGCTAAATCTCAAATGAGAGGATTTGGTGGTATGATTTCATTCACCTTAAAGTCAGGCTTATTGACTGATGCACAACAATTAGTGGCAAGCACTGAGTTATTTACACTTGCTGAATCATTAGGAGGTGTAGAATCGTTGATTGGGCATCCAGCAACAATGACACACGCATCTATACCAAAAGAAGAGCGCGAAAAATCTGGTGTTACGGATACATTAATTCGATTAAGTGTAGGTATTGAAGATGTAGCCGATCTTCAAACCGATTTAGAGCAAGCATTTGCGAAATTGTAAGATAAGATGGCATTAAAATATGCAGTGATAGGTTTGGGGCAATTCGGTACAGCAATTGCCCGCAAACTATCTGAGAGAGGAGCCGAAGTACTGGCAATTGATAATGATGAGAATCACATTGAACGGATCAAAGACGAAGTAGCTTATGCCGTAACCCTTGATTCTACCGATAAAAAAGCACTCATTAGCCAAGGTATTCGCGATATGGAAGCCGCAGTTGTGGCGATTGGCGAGAACTTTGAAGCCTTGTTATTAACCGTTGTTTACCTCAACGAATTAGGTGTAAAGCGCGTAATTGCAAGGGCAAACAGCCCGCAGCAGCGAATGATTTTGGATCAAATGGGGGTAACTGAAATTCTATCTCCAGAAGATGAGGTTGGAACTGTCGTAGCAGAACGATTGATTAATCCAAACATTTTGAGCTTTTTACAGCTTCCTGATGATTATGAGATTGTAGAAATTGTAGCGCCAAAAGGTGTAATTGGCAGAACGCTAGATGACATTGGGCTGCGCGACAAATACAAATTGACGGTAATTACCATTAAGCGTGAGTTTGACGAAGAAAAGAACGGCCAAATGTGTAAAGAACAACACGTACTTGGTGTACCGTCAAGCAACACAGTTATTGAAGAAAGCGATACACTTATGGCTTTCGGAAGAATTAAGGACATCGAAAAATTTATAGATATCAATAATTAATGCACGTAGTATACATCTCTGGCACAAGTAGCGGAATTGGAAAAGGCTTGGCTGAACACTTTCTAACTACAGATCCTACATGTCAAGTAATTGGATTTGCACGTAGATCTACATGGGAGCACGAGCGTTACACGCATGTAAAAGCCGATTTAGCTGAACTCTCAGATTTAGAAAAGATTTCGTTTTCAATTCCTGAAGGATGTACACGCATTAGTTTAGTGAATAATGCTGGCGTAATAGGCGACATTAAACGAATTGGGAAAGCAGATGATACTGCTATTATGCAACTAGCTCAATTGAATGTTGGTTCGTTGATGGTGATGACCAATCGATTCCTCAAGGATATAAATAATACGGATGTTCCTTGTACAATTTTAAACATTAGTTCTGGTGCCGCTAAGTATGCTATTGATGCTTGGGCGCCTTATTGTGCCAGTAAAGCAGCTGTAGATCATTTCAGCATAACTGTTCAACACGAACAAGAGATAACTGGAGGAAATGCCCGCCTATTCAGCGTTGCACCAGGAATTGTAGATACAGAAATGCAGGGCGTTATCCGTAATTCTAATGATTCTGACTTCAGTAGACATGCAGACTTTGTGGCCATGAAAAACAATAATGAGTTAGACTCTCCAACCGATGTCGCCAAGAAACTCTACCGTTTACTTACCAACCCAACCGAAATAGATTCCGTGTTAGTAGATGTGCGCGAAATGGACTAGCAAGTCGTGCTCACTACATAACTAACCCGCTTATTTTTAGTATTTTCGGCTTCCTCGAATTGGGACTGACTAAATCAACAAGTATGGGCAAAAGATTTCCATTGGTTACGCTAGTAGCTGCATGTCTACTTAGCGTATCTGTTATCGCGCAACACAAAACCAAACATTTCTGCCAACAAGGGCACAAAACTGACGAGCTTCTAGAGCTCCATCCTGAGCTAAAACAAGCGATTCAAGATAAAAACCAAGAGTTAGAATCTTTTACCAAGTCATTCTCAAGCAAACGTTCTAAACGTGCAAGTACGTACGTAATTCCTGTTGTATTTCATGTGATTCATTTAAATGGGAATGAGAATATTTCGGACGCTCAAGTTATTGATGCGGTTCGTATCATGAACGAAGACTTCAACATGGAAAATGACGATCTTGATGAAGTGGTACCGTCTTTTCAAAGCATTATAGGAGATGCTGATGTAGAGTTTCGATTAGCCCAACTAGATCCTAACGGAAACCCAACCAATGGTATTGATAGAATCATGTCTAACGAAACCAACGTTGGCGATGATGGTTCTAAATTAAACCCTTGGCCGCGAAACATGTACTTAAATATTTGGGTTACAAATCAAATTAATGGAGCGGTTGGAGCAGCAGCTTACGCTTATCTACCTGGTACAGCTCACTTTATCCCAAACCAAGACGGAATTATTGCAAACCACAGATACGTAGGAAGTATTGGAACAAGTAACCAAAGTAACAAACACACCCTTTCTCATGAAGTAGGGCATGTTTTCAACCTTCAACATCCTTGGGGTCCATCTAATGATGCTGGTTTGCCTTCAAATTGTAGTGTAGATGATGGTGTTAGTGATACACCTAATACAATTGGTACAATTGGATCTTGTAATACAAGTCAAGTATCATGTGGCTCCTTAGATAACGTTCAAAATCTTATGGACTATGCCACATGTGATAGAATGTTTACGCAAGGTCAAGTAGCGAGAATGCACTCCACATTAAATTCTGCAACTGCTCAACGAAACAATTTATGGAGACAAGCTAATTTAGTAGCTACTGGTGTTGGTGAGTTAAGCACGGCTAACTTCAATGCGGTTGACCCTACCATTTGCATGGGTGAAACTGTTGAGTTTTATGATATTTCTAAGTACAATCCTACAGAGTTAACTTGGACATTTACTGGCGGAAGTATCTCTAGTAGTGCGGATGAAAGACCAACTGTAACATATCAGAATCACGGTTCTTTCGAAGTATCGTTAGAAGCAAAACAAAATACTATTACAAGAACTAATGCAAAGTCTGCGTTTGTGATGGTTCGTCCACCACATGGAAGAACAGCTACATTAATGGAAGATTTTGAATCGTATGATAACTTACCAAACGAGAACTGGTATGCTTTCCAGAATGAGTATTTTCTAGATTATGGCTGGGAAAATGCGACAGGCACTGGTTATCAAAGTACAAAATCAATCAAAATGAACAATTTTGATGCTCCAGAACAAGAAAGGTTCTACATCGAAACAAACTCTTATGACTTATCGGTATTTACTGATGCTAAATTTGGATTTCGCTATGCATACAGAAGTCGTCCAGGAAACCCTGGGTTAGATAGAATTGAGTTTGCAGTGTCATCTGATTGTGGCACTACCTGGAATACTTTCCACACGACATTCGGTGGATTATTGGCTCCGTCTCAATCTCAAGCTACTCCATACACACCTCAATCTGATTCTGATTGGGGAACGGATTCGGCAAGCATACCTACTATTTTTTTAGTAGATAATGCGGTTTTTAGAATTTCATTTGAGTCTAGAGGAGGAAACAATTTCTACATTGATAATATCAACATTGCCGGAGGGTTCAAAACCCAAGCACAGTTAAAAGCTCCTTGGAATGGAAGTACTGACGTAGCAATTGATGCTCCATTTGAATGGCAACCTATGACTTGCGACTCTTACGAATTACAATATGATACAGATGCAGGTTTTAGTAACCCAGAATCTATTGTACAAAACTTTGTAAGCCTTAATCCGGGAAGTGACAATACGTACCAGACTTCATTAAACTCAAACCAAGAATATTTCTGGAGAGTTCGTTTAATCAACGGAGGAACTGAGGAAGATTGGAGTGAAACATGGTCATTCGTTACTGGAAATTCTGTAAGCACAAATGATTTAAATGGAAGTACTGCAGGCTTCTCGATCTACCCGAATCCTGCAAACGAAAACATTTCTATAAAACTGAATGAAGGAACACTTGCACAAGAGGTTGTAATATTCAACGCATACGGGCAAGTGATTTTTAGAGATTTAGTAGCTGTTGGAGAGGTTGTGAAAACCATTGAAACTAGTCAATTAACAAGTGGTTTATACATTCTCCAGTTAAACGGATCTGACTATTCTCAGTCAAAGCAATTTGTAATCAATCATTAGAATATAAATCCTAAATCTGAACAATTTGCCTTGTTCAGGTTTAATAGTTTACATGTCAACTAAACCAAATCAAATGAATTTAATCAAGCATACATGTGTCATTCTTGGAACAATGATGTTGTCACTCACATCACTCGCCCAGGATTGGTGCGCTACACATACGCTTGCTGAACAAGCAATTGCAAATAACCCAGCCCTTAAGCAACAATTAGATGCTGTATGGGATATGCCCGCACCTGTTATTGCCGAATCATCTAACAAACGAGGTAGAAATGCTACCTACATTATACCAGTTGTATTCCATGTAGTTCACGACAACGGAATAGGTGACATTCCCTACGAACAATTAGAGAGTGCTATTGAGGTACTAAATGAAGATTTTAGACGTACCAATACAGACGCATCTAACACCAGATCTATTTTTCAGCCGTACGCTGTAGATAGCGATATTGAATTCAGAATTGCACGTGTAGATCCCGATGGAAACTGTACTAATGGTGTTGTGAGAATCAACGCTCCTTCCAGCACATATGATGCTAGAGATAATGTAAAATCGGTTAGCTATTGGCCTTCGAACAGATACTTAAATATCTGGGTAGTAAATAGTATTAGAAACTTTAGTGGTGGCCCTGGTATAGTGTTGGGGTATGCTCAATTCCCTGGTTTTGGTAGTTGGAATACATATGGTATTGTCTGTAGAAATGATAGATTAGGTAAGTTCGGAGTAGGTACTTCTGTTAGTGATGGAAGAACCCTAACTCATGAAGTTGGCCATTGCTTAAACTTGCTACACACATTTCAAAGTGGCTGTGGTTCTTCATGCAATAGCTCAGGTGATAGAGTATGCGACACACCTCCAGCATTTGAAGCAACATATAATTGCAACTTATCTCAAAATACTTGCTCTAACGATGCCTCAGGGTCAAGTTCAGTTTTTGGTGGAAATGTTGTTGACCAAATTGAGAACTACATGAGTTATGACGATTGTCAAAATATGTTTAGTGCTGGGCAAAGAGACAGAATGCACGCAGTTCTTAATAATACTCCACAGCTCGCAAACTTGATATCTAGTAGCAATTTGCAAGCAACTGGTGTACTTAACCCACAAGATATTTTATGTAAAGCTGATTTCCGTGCCTCTGCTAGAGTGGTATGTGTTGGACAACCTGTATCATTTGAAGATTTAAGTTTTTTCAATCCTACTGAGCACAGATGGGAGTTTGAAAAAGCCATTCCGGCTGTATCTAGCAATCAAAATCCAACTGTTGTATTTACTGAAAGTGGTCTTTTTGATGTGAAACTCACCATAAAAAATGCGACTGATAGTATTTCTACTACACAAACACAGTTTATTCGAGTTTTACCTTACCCAGGAACAGCTGCTCCATTATTGGAAAGCTTCGAATTTGGCTCTGGAAGCTTAGAAGAAAATGACTGGTATGCTGAAGATACAAGCGATCCTATCTATGGTTGGGAGTATAGCACTGAATCTTATACTGGAAGTAACTCTTTAGTAATGCGCCAATTTGCTGCAGATGGAAGAACTACTGGGATCAATAGCCCTGCCTATAATTTAGATGGCCTCGAATCTGCAACGGTTACTTTCTATTCTGCCTATGCCCAAAGAACATCTTCAGATTTTGATGTATTACGCGTATTCTATTCTACAACTTGTGGAGAAAATTGGAGCATCGCTTATGCAGCTGGAGGACCTAATTTAGCAAGCACAAGTATTACTGGTTCTCCTCTTGTTGGGCTTACCCAATCAGATTGGAAACTTCACACATTTAATCTTCCTGTTAGCGCATTAACTGATCAGGTTAGATTTAGATTCGAAGTATTCTCAGATAACGGTAACTTTATTTATCTAGACGATATTAATATCACTGGAGACTTATCAGATATACCAGTATTACTTGAACCTATTGACGGGTCTTCAAGTGCTAGTACAGACGAAAAACTTGATTGGAAAGCTACAAGTGTGGCTGACCAATATGAAGTATGGATTGATGTGAATTCTAATTTCAACACTCCAGCTTTACAAACTCAAATTGTTGATTACATCTCAACTAACAATAATGGAACAGACAGCGAATGGCTACCAAGTAACTTAACTCTAAATGAAACTTACTATTGGAGAGTTAGAACAATCAATGCAGGTGCGACTTCTGATTGGAGCGAAACTTGGTCTTTCACTGTGAGTCAACAAGCAGGAACAGGAGACCCAACTGGAATAGATGAAAAATCATCATTCGATTGGATTGTCTTCCCAAATCCAGCAAACGAAGTAGTTAAAGTTGTTCCAAATTTTGATGGTGAAGCATCTGTAACTATTACCAACCTTCAAGGTCAAGTGGTATACCAAACGTATACCACTGCAAGCGCAAATTCAGCAATACGAATAGAAACGAATGAGTTCACCGCTGGGCTTTATATTCTATCTCTTGAATCTACTGTTAGCGGAACAGTTCAAGAAAAAGTGTTGATTCAACACTAAAATCCGTAAAACGAGTACAAAAAAAGCGATGTAGAATCTACATCGCTTTTTTTATTAGACATTATTTAATGTGCTTCTAACCAGTTTGCACCATAACTATACTCTACCTCCAGTGGCACACCTAACTCAAATGCATTGGACATATTTCTTTGCACAAGTTCTGATACTTCCTCTTTTTCTGAAACATGCACATCTACTATCAATTCATCATGTACCTGAAGTACCAATTTACTTTTAAGTTTTTTAGCAATCAGTTCTTTATAAACAAGAATCATCGCCTTCTTAATTAAATCGGCTGCCGAACCTTGAATAGGAGAGTTAATTGCATTTCGTTCTGCAAATCCACGAACCACTGAGTTGGCTGAATTGATATCGCGTAAGTACCTTCTTCTACCTAATACCGTTTCTACATATCCCAACTCTTTGGCAGTTGCAATGCTTTGATCCATATAGGCTTTGATACTTGGAAATTGCTCAAAGTAGTTATCAATTATTTCTTTTGCCTCTTTTCTAGAGATATTGATACGTTGTGATAACCCGAACGCAGAGATTCCGTAGATAATTCCAAAGTTGACCGTTTTAGCATTACTTCTCATCTCACGTGTTACTTCATCCAATGAGACACCATACACTTTAGAAGCCGTGGTACTATGAATATCTATTCCTTTTCTAAAGGCTTCCAACATTCCTTTATCCTCACTCAAAGCCGCAATTATGCGTAATTCAATTTGGGAATAATCTGCACTTAACAGGGTATACTCTTCAGATCTTGGAACAAATGCCTCTCTAATTTTACGGCCTCTTTCTGTTCGAATGGGAATATTCTGCAAATTAGGCTTATCAGAGCTTAATCTACCCGTGGCAGCAACTACCTGATTAAAGCTTGTATGAATTCTTCCTGTTTTCTCATTTATGAGCTCTGGAAGAGGCTTCACATACGTATTTCTAAGTTTTACTACCTCACGGTATTCTAAAATCTCATTAATAATAGGATGCTTACCAGCAAGGCTTTGTAAGGCTTCTTCGTTGGTTGCATATTGCCCCGTTTTTGTCTTTTTTGGTTTATCAGTGACTTTCAAACGATCAAACAACACTTCACCAACTTGCTTTGGTGAACTGATTTTAAACTCCATGCCTGCCGATTCATAAATCTTCTGTTCTATAGATTTAATCTCTTCACCCAAATCAACTGCGTACTGATCTAATTGAGCAGCATCTAAACGAATACCCTCCATTTCCATATCAGAAAGAACCTGAATCAAAGGCATCTCCAAATTGTAGAAGAGCTCCTTGCTCTTTCCTTCTTCAACTTTTGGTTTCAAGTGTTGGTACAATTGCCAAGTAATGTCAGCATCTTCACCAGCATACTCAACTACCTCTTCCACAGGCACGTCTCGCATGCTCTTTTGGTTCTTCCCTTTTTTTCCTATTAACTCTGTAATGGATTGAGGTTTATAGCCAAGGCAGGTTTCTGCCAACACATCCATGCTTCTGCGGTTGTTATCACTTTCAAGAATATAATGCGCAACCATTGTATCGAACAATGGTCCAGAAACCCTAACATCATAGTTTTTCAGCACATTGATATCGTACTTAATATTGTGCCCTATTTTCAGGTGTTTGTCAGACTCTAGTACTAATTTAAACTGATCTACTTGCTTTTGAGCCGTTGATCTATCTTCAGAAATTGGTACGTAAAATGCTTTTCCCTGCTCCCAAGAAAATGCTATTCCAACTAACTCAGCAGTGTGAGAATCTACTGATGTTGTTTCTGTATCGAAACAAAATGCCTCTTGACTCGACAGTTCCTTGATAAGCTCAGCAAAATTCTCTTGTACCAATTGATACTCATGAGGTGTGTTTGCTAGGGTTTTCCACTCATCTGATTCTACTATAGTTTCTGAACCTCCGAATAAGCTCATTTGATCATCACTTCCTGAAGATGGAGTAACAGATTCAGTTGGTTTCCCTAATATTTTTTCAGATAGCCTACGAAACTCTAACTCAGTGAATAGCTCGTTCAACTCTACCTCGTTAGGTTTACTCATTTTTAAATCATCTGCCTTAAACTCAACTGGAGCATCAATAATAATAGTTGCCAACTCCTTACTTAAGAACGCTTGTTCTTTAAAGTTTATGACATTCTCTTTTTGCTTTCCCTTTAAATCATCCACATGGTTGTAGAGATTTTCCATGCTTCCATATTTCCCAACTAACTTCTTTGCAGTTTTTTCTCCAATACCAGGAACTCCTGGAATATTATCCACTGCATCTCCCCATAATCCCAGAATATCGATAACTTGTTTGGTGTTCTCAATTTCGAATTTGTTACAAACTTCATCTACTCCCCATACCTCGGCAGCGTTACCCATACGAGCTGGTTTATACATAAACACTTTATCAGTTACCAACTGCCCAAAGTCTTTATCTGGGGTCATCATATAGGTAATAAACCCTTCTTTCTCTGCTTTTATAGAAAGAGTTCCTATTACATCATCTGCCTCATAACCATCGGCCATTAATATTGGAATATCCCAAGCCTTCAAAATCGCCATGATGTATGGAACAGATTGCTTTATGTCTTCTGGAGTATCTTCTCTATTCGCTTTATAATCTGCAAAAGTTTTTGTTCTGTCTGGTGGAGAAGGTGGATCAAAAACGACAGCTAAATGAGTGGGTTGTTCTTTATCTATTACATCAATTAATGTGTTTACAAACCCAAAAATGGCAGAAGTATTCATACCCTTGGAATTGATTCTTGGGTTTTTGCTAAACGCAAAATATGCTCGGTAGATTAATGCAAAAGCATCTAATAAAAAGAGCTTTCTATCACTGTTGGTTGTTAACATTTTCTTGATTTTTGCCGAAGGTAACTTATGAAGCCTTCATTACACAAGGGCTTCAACACATATCGATTATTGCTATATTGTTCCGTATTTTTTATATCCATCTATTCATTACTAACATACGGCTAATACAATAAGCGAATTTACCCCTTTACCTTTGTATAAGTTGCAAAAAAAGAACCATGTCTATTTTAAAAAAGCTCGCTGTTTTAACAATAGCACTATGCACCTATAGCGCTACATCAAGTGTGATAGGACAAACTCCTGGAGGTGTGAACACTAATTCCAATATTCGATTTTGGTTTGATGGTGGATCTTTCAGAAACACTCCTAATGGAACAGCTATTCAAACTTGGAATGGGAGAGGTAGTAATTCAATAGACTTAACTCAATCATCAGCAACAGCAAGACCTGAATTACGAAACAATCCTTCGGACAGAATAAATGGGGTTCCTGTTTTAAGGTTTGATGGAGTAGATGATGCGTTTTCATTTCTAAATAATAACGACATTAATCTCGGAACTCATAATGAGCGAACATTTCACCTCGTTTTCAGAACTGGTAATGATGTAAACTCTACTCAAGTAATTTATGAAGAGGGCGGATCAACTAGAGGAATCTCGATGTACTTGCATAATGGAGAATTTTATGTCTCTCTATGGAATGATAATAATGATGGTCCAGCATCTCCTTGGAGCACGTTGTATGAATCATTCACCGTTTCACCAAACACCGTTTACATTGCCTCTTTGGTATATGATGGTGGAACAACAAGTAATAATGGAACAGCTTCCTTATATCGAAATGGTACTCTTGAAGGAACCATAACATCAATAGGGACACTATACCAACATCCTGATCACAATACAGTAGGAGCAGTAACAGGTACCTCAAGAACACATTTTAGCAATAACCTTTCAGCTTCGTCCAATTACCAAGGGGATATTGCTGAAATTATCATTGCAAACTATCCTCAAAACACCAATGATTTACAACTAACGATTGACGCCTTAGGTGCCAAGTACAGTATTACACCAGCTGTTAACTTTTATTCTGGTGATGACCCTGCAAACGGAAACCATGACCATGAAGTATTTAGTATTAGGAGAGATGCTTCTGGAAATGAAAATGCATCTGCCAATTCAGGGGGTATCATTTCTAGCTCGAATGCTTCTAGTCTTGGAAATACTGAACACCTGATTATTGGTCAGAATAACGGTTCAGCAGCCTCTTGGACAACCACAGAAATTCACAACCCTAGTTATAGACGTATTGCTCGAGAGTGGTACGTTGATGAGTCTGGAAATGTTGGGACAATTACATTAACTATTGACGGAACTAAACTTCCTTCATTCGGACACCCAATTAGTCTATTGGTAGATGCTGACGGAGATTTTTCGTCAGGAGCAACAGCATACAACACAACCCCTTCTGGAAATAATTATACCGTAACTCTAGACCTTAATGATGGGGATCGTATAACGATAGCTGCCATTATACCTGAAGTTTCTGTTTCTTCTGCTACACAAACTGTTGCAGAAAATGATGGAACTGGAGCTGTTACTTTTCAGATAAGTCAAACTTTAACGGTTAATACTACAGTAGACTACACTGTTGCCAATGGTTCTGCACAGAACGGGTCTGACTTTACAATGTCGAGTGGTTCTGCAACAATCTTAGCGGGAAACAATACAGCAACAGCAAACTTTGACCTTATCCTTGATTGTAATACAGAATCAACTGAGTCCTTTTCTGTAACCATTACTGGTACCAACGCTGGTACTATTGGTACAGCAACACAGATTATTTCTATTACAGATGCCAATAATTCTACTACTGGCCCAGCAGGAACGTCCTGTGGCTTAGAGCACTGGTTCAAACCAGATGCTGGAGTTACTGTTGTTTCTGGAAATGTAGATCAGTGGTTAGACCAAGAAAATGCTATTCCTGCTGATGCTGCCGCCTCATCCAATAGACCTAAGTATAGGTCAAGCTCCACAGATAATACATTTAACTATCAGCCTTACTTAGAGTTTGATGGAAACAACGATGCCCTTGGACTCAATAATTCTCTAAGCACTAATTCAATAAATGCTGTTTACGGTTTTGTAGTGTTTAGAACCGCTTATTCAGGAAGTTCCAATTCATTCTCAAACTGGTCATTTCTAGACTACGACCGTTCTGAATACTTCAACTATTATTTAAGAGGCGATAATGGCCGTCTTGGTTGGTCATTCTATGATAATAATAGTGGAGTTCAAGATAATCAAGGTAATACTGTTTTAAACGATGACAGACCGCACATCGGCACATTTATCTTCGATAATAATCAAGCCAACGACACAAGATTATATGCTGATGGAACATTAGATCTTTCTGCTAATGTTGCTCCTACAAATACGACTATTGGAAAAAATTCTACTCGGTATGCCTTTATAGGAAATGGTTCAGAAGCAACTGCACAAAATGGAAGTAACAACGGTATCTATTACGATGGTGATATTGCCGAGATTCTCTATTTCAGTGAACCACTCAATACAAAACAAATCAATATGATGCACTCGCATCTCGGTTTGAAATATGGCATTAACCTTACTATGGCTGATGAGGTTTCTACAGCAGGGTTTGATGAAAGGGATTATCACAATTCGAGTGAAACCGTTATCTGGGATTTCTCTGCAAACAATAATTATGCGAATGCAAAAGCTGGTATCATAAGAGATGACAATGCTCCTTTAACAGTTACTAAATCTACATCCACTGGTGCAAGTTCCATTGTAACAATAGAAACAAACTCTCTAAACAATAATGCCTCTTTAGTTTGGGGACATAATGGAGCAAATACTTCGGGCTCTAATGAAACACCTGCTGGCTATTCTGAGAGATTTAACAGAATTTGGAAAGTTGACGAAGTAAACGAAACTGGCACACTATCCATCTCTTTTGACCTTACCGGAATTTCAGGCTTACCTTCATCTGCAAGTGAATTTGCACTATTGATTGATGATAACGGAAGCTTCGATAATGCGTCAACTCACACAACTGGAGCAAACCTCTCTGGTAATACCTTAACTTTTACAAATGTCAATTTAGATGATGCCGAGTATTTTACCCTTGGTTATTGGACTGCAATAGTTTGGAATGGTTCAAACTGGTCAAATGGCAGTGGAACCAACGGTGCGCCAAACTTATCTGATGGTACTCGTAAGTTAATTATTAGTGGTAATGGTGGTACATTAAACAACAATGCATCCGTAGGTTCTGTTGAAATAATTGGTTCAAGTGACTTAACCGTTAATACAGGAATCACTTTAGAAGTAGCCAACGGTATTGAAAATAATGGAACCATAACTGTATTGAATGGAGGTTCTATTCTACAAACAGAATCTGGAAATACTAACTCAGGTTCTGGAAATTATGAGGTAAGAAGAAATACTGGTTTCTTGCAAGATGATACCCGTTATCAGTACTGGTCTTCACCTGTTCAAAATGCAACTATGGGATCAGCTTTCCCTGGTTCCAATACAACAGACTTCTACTACTTCAACGAGTCTAATCAAACCTGGACCACTCAGTCAGCAAGTGCTACAATGACACCTGGTAGAGGATATATTACTACTGGAACAATTGGTATTACTACAAATAATGAAACACGAGATTTTGATGGGCAAATAAATAACGGTCCAATAACTCTTGCTACTTCTAATGTATCAAACGGTGATAACATCTTAGTTGGAAACCCATATCCAAGCGCAATTAATAACCAGCTCTTCATTAATGCAAATCCAGAACTTTTAGGAACTCTATGGTTCTGGAATCATTCTACCGAACAAAATGGAGGTGGAAGCTCTGGAACAAATAATCAGGCCGATTATGCTACTTGGACTAGCTTAGGATCAACTGGTGGAACTGACGGCACCTTACCAGATGACTACATCCAATCAGCACAAGGCTTCTTTGTTCAAGCGATAAGTTCTAACCCATCTGTTTCTTTTGCAAACAGTCAGCGTGTTGGAGGAAACAACCTTCAATTCTTTAAAAATACTACCATAGAAACTAGAAATAGAGCTTGGTTAGCCATTACAAACGACAGTAACGATTTTAACCAAATACTGGTTGGATTTGCAACTGATGCAACTGATGGTTTCGATAGACTATATGATGGTAAAAAG
The DNA here is from genome assembly GCA_002429085.1 of Flavobacteriales bacterium UBA6049. Taxonomy (GTDB): domain Bacteria; phylum Bacteroidota; class Bacteroidia; order Flavobacteriales_G; family Salibacteraceae; genus UBA6049. The sequence continues at coordinate 51,883 of DIYR01000166.1, read as the reverse complement.
TTTAAAGCTCACCCTCGAGTTTCGCTCTACAGTGTAGCAGGAAGTGATCAATTCAGTATTCAAGCTCTTGCCAAGCCAAGTATAAATGGAACAAAAAGAATTCCACTCGGAGTAGACGCCTGGATTACAGGAGACTACACCATTTATCTTGATTCACTAAACAATTGGGGGAATAATCTTTCATTGGTATTAGAAGACGCTAAACTTCATACCTCAATCAACTTAAAAGAACAGAGTAGTTATACGTTTACTGTTGATTCTATTGGTTCTATTCAAGATAGGTTCTACTTAAATGTAACACGCTCATTGAGTGATAATCATGATGGTGGAATTGAGCTTCCAGATTCATCTGATGTATCAACCAATGTTGGTAATATTGAAACTAATAATTTCAATATTTACAGTCTTGATCAGGAATTGATTCTAGATGGTGATACAGAAATCAAGCATCTTTCACTGTATGATGTAAGTGGTAGATTAGTACTTGAAAACTCAATAAATGCTACTTCGGCAAGAATACCAGTGAACCTTAATGGAATTTACCTTGTTCATATTACCTTTGAAGATAATAAAGTTGCAATACATAAACTAAAACTATAAACTAACACAGGATGAAACGTCTCCTAATCGTTTTATCCTTAATCCTTCCTTCCCTTTCAACAATTGCTGCTCCCCCTCCTCCTCCAGGGAGTAACAATGCTACACCAATTGATGCTGGCATTTGGCTAGTGTTAATAGTAGGATCCATGATAGGGTCTTACCGCATTTACAGCAGTATTCATAAGACATCTAAAGCTAAATAAGCTATGAAGCAATTCAACCTTAAAGCGGTGTTCCTATTGGTCACCGCTTTCTGGGTATATATGGGTTACACCCAAACAGGCCCAGCTGGAATAGGTAATACAAACGGAACATCGGGGCTTCCGCATAACATTGTTTGGTTAGATGCATCTGATATTTCTGCGCCATTATCTGATGGTTACACTTGGCCTGATAAGTCTGGAAATGGATACGATGCTATAGAGGAGAACTCAGGAAATAATTTCCCTAGCTTAAGCACGCTTAATGGAGTTCCAGCTATTCAGTTTAATGGCCAAAACAATGAATACTTTGCAATTGCTGATGATCAAAGTAGTGGCAATTTATTAGACAATGCCTCCCAATTCAGTGTTTTTGCTGTATATCAAGTTGGAACGGCTGACCCTAGATGTATTATTTCTAAGAGGACTAGTTATCAAAATGATATGTCTTGGGTAATGTTTCATAATAATGGTTACAGAGCATTTAGCTATGTATCTAATCAAACCTATGGGGGCACAACAATCCTGAGTCAAAACACAAGCTATCTTCAATCACTCCGTGTGAATTCTAGCTTGAGTAGTAACTCTGTTCAACTCCATGTAAACGGTGCTTCTGCAGGGCAATCAGGTTCTAACGTTAGTGTAGCCGACTACGATGACGATGTTCTGATCGGACTCTTTAACTATGGAGACGGGCGATCTTTCAATGGGAAAATTGCAGAAATCATTGTTTTCAGAGACGCTCTTTCTGATGTAGAATTTTCAATCCTAAATAACTACTTAGCTGCTAAATACCAACTTACTATTACTGGTGATTTATATGCTTATGAATCTACCCACCGTTATGGATTAGTAGGAATTGGACAAGCGAGTGATGGAAGTAATCAAACTACAGCTACAGGAGAAGGAATACTAACCATCTCATCACCATCTTCATTATCTAACAGCGAATACCTTTTGGTTGCTCACGATGGGGCATCAACCGAATTAGTAGATACTTGTGATGCACCAGGGTTTTATGGTAAACGTATGCTCAGATCATGGCGGGTAGACCATACTGGTGATGTTGGAACTGTTTCATTGTCGTTCGACTTATCTGGAATTTCAGGACTCGGAACACAAAGTCAACTTGCTCTTATTCAAGCTTCATCTTCAGATTTTACAAATGCAACCGTTCATACTACTGGAGTTTCGCTAGTTGGATCAAACCTGTCGTTCACAAACGTTGACTTAAACGATGGTGACATATTTACGATCGCTCAATTAGGAAGTACAGTTTATTTCAATGGCTCTTGGAATAATGGTTCAGGTGCAGCAAGTTCACCTAGTGACGCGGATGCCAGTAAAAAATTCATTGTAAGTAGTGGAAGCGCTTCCATTTCAAGTAATGCGAGTTGTGAATGTGCAATCATCGAATCAGGCACAGACTTATCTGTTACAAATGAAGCCACATTTACAGTGAACAACGGCATAGTAAACAATGGCTCTATGTACATTGCTTCAGCCTCTTCTCTATTGCAAAGAGGAAGTGCTATAAATAGTGGATCTGGCAACTATGTTGTGCAGCGTAACTCTGGAACTATTGTAGATGACACTAGGTATCAATATTGGTCTTCTCCTATTAGCAATGCTACCATGGGAGCTAGTTTTGTTGGAGCAAACACTTCAGATTTCTACTATTTTGATGAAGGAACAACCAACAATTGGGCTTCACAACCTTCCGGATCGGCTATGACTCCTGGTAGAGGGTACATCACTACTGGAACTATTGGTATTTCCAACTCATCTGAAACAAGAATTTTTGATGGTAATGTTAACAACGGAACTGTTCAGTTTACAACCTCAAATGTAAGTTCTGGTGAATTTATTCTTGCTGGAAACCCATACCCTAGTGCCATTAGTAGTACAGACTTTATAGCTGCTAATGGAGGACTCTCTGGAACTTTGTGGTTCTGGAACCACTCTACAGCTCAAGTAGGTGGAGCAAACGATGCCGCAGATTATGCTACTTGGACTGGTTTGGGGTCAACTGGTGGAAATACAGCTAAGGCTCCAGACGATTATATTCAAAGTGCACAAGGTTTCTTTGTTGAAGCTAGCTCTTCAAATCCTACTATTGCTTATTCAAATGAAATTAGAGTTTCTGGAAACAACTCTCAGTTCTTCAAAACGGATGCTAACCAAACCAAAAATCGAGCTTGGTTAAGTATTACAAACGATAGTAACGATTACAACCAAGTTCTCGTTGGTTTTGCTGATGATGCTACTGATGGTGTTGATAGATTATACGATGGTAAAAAGTTTAAAGCACACCCTAGAATAGCATTCTATAGCTTAATAGATTCTGTTGATTACAGTATTCAAGGGCTTAAAACTCCAACTTACTTAGAAGAAAAACGCATTCCATTAGGTGTTGACGCATGGATATCAGGAAGTTATTCTATAAAACTTGATAGTCTTGATAATTGGCCGAGCGACTATTCAATGATGCTCATTGATCATGAACTAGACTCTATTCACAACTTGGAAGTAATAGAAAGCTACACATTCGAAGTAATTGATGCAGGTGCTTTCAAAGATAGATTTGAACTTGGAATAACTAACACGGAAGAAGATGAAGAGCCTACAGGTATTACTCCAATAAATTCTTCATTCCTCACATTATTTTCTAGAAACGGAGATGTAATTATTGAAAGTGAAAAATCTGCCATCAAACGTGTATTGATTCACGATGTTCAAGGAAGATTAATCTCTGATATTCAGACTAACGATACGCAAATTTCAGTCTCTATTCCTAAGGTTCAACTTGCTATTGTTTCCGTAGAACTTGTAAATGGATCTACTATTAAAAAGTTACTTCATATCAATCCATAAGGCTATGAAATCAATCAGAAAAAACTTCATACTAACATGCAGTCTCTCTTTGATTGCTGTGGCTTCTTTTGCACAAACTGGCCCTGGTGGTGTAGATAACTCTACCAATGTGAGTATGTGGTTAAAAGCTGATGATTTAAATCTATCAAATGGAGCGTCTATCTCCAATTGGCCAGATGCTTCTGGAAATGGTAATAATGCAACACAAAGTATAAGTGCACAGCGCCCATCGTTTGTTTCATCAAGCCCAATCAATGGACAACCAGCCGTGTTATTTGATGGAGGAACTAGTAATTCAACCTCAGATTTTATGCGCGTTACAGATGATGATAAGTTAGATAATTCTAATGGCCTTACGTTTTACAGTATCATTCGCAGCCCAAACTTCAACTCACCAGCAGTTCAAGCCATTTTTGGAAAGAGAATTGCTCATAGTACTCCTGATGAATACGCTTATACATGGTTTCAATATTCAGGGAGGCAAAACTTTCTTGATATAAATACTCAGAACAATCGAATTTCTTCTGGAGTTACTTTTTCTGATAATACAAATTACCTTACATCAGCTTCCTTTGATGGAACATTGAGTTCATCTTCAAGGTCAAAAATCTATAGAAATGGAACATTGGTTATAACAGGAAACGAGTCTTCATCTTCAGTTATCAATGGAAACACAGATTTATTCATTGGTGTTATGAATGAAAACTATGGTCAGTATTTCAATGGTTACATGAGTGAGCTGATCATTTTCCATAAAGCTCTCAATGAAGCAGAAAGAGTAATTGTTGATAATTACCTCGGTGCCAAGTATGATATCTCTATCGCAAATAGCCACTACAGTTACGAGGACACACATGGCTACCAACTTGTTGGAATTGGTCAAGCATCAGATGGTTCTAATCATACTAGTTCAACAGGTGATGGCATACTTACATTAAGCAATGCCAGTGGCTTAGGTAATAGTGAATTCTTATTCATCGGCCATGATAATGGTAATATGGATTTAACAGTTACTTGTGACGCTCCAAGCACATACGGACAACGATTAGAACGTACTTGGAAAGTTGGAGAAACTGGTGATGTTGGAACTGTTAGCCTATCATTCGATTTATCTGGAGTTGGTGGGTTAGGTGCAGAAACAGATCTTGTACTCATTCAGTCCACGACATCTGATTTAAGTAATGCTACCATCCATACAACGGGCCGAAACTTATCTGGAACTACTCTGTCTTTTACTAATGTTGATTTGAATGATGGAGTCTTGTTTACCATTGCTCAACTAGGCAATACTAAATACTATGATGGAACCACATGGGTAGGTGGAGCACCTTCAAATAGTGATGCGGATAATAAATTACTCGTTATGAGTGGAACCGCAACAATGAGTAGTAATGCTAGTTGCGAATGTGTTTTTATCGAATCTGGAGCATCTCTTAACCTTACTAACAGTGCTAGTTTAGAAATTGACAACGGGATTATAAATAGGGGTACCGTAAATGTTGCTTCTGCTGCTTCTATTGTTCAAAACGGAACCGCAACAAATAGTGGAACTGGAAATTATATTATACAACGAAACTCTGGAGTAATAGCAGATGACACTAGGTATCAATATTGGTCTTCTCCTATTAGCAATGCTACCATGGGAAGTACTTTCGTTGGAGCAAACACTTCAGACTTCTACTATTTTGATGAAGGAACGACCAACAACTGGGCTTCACAACCTTCTGGTTCAACTATGACTCCAGCTAGAGGATACATAACTACTTCAACCATTGATTTATCTAATTCATCCGAAACACGCATGTTTGATGGTACTATTAATAATGGGATAGTTCAACTCTCTACATCTAATGTGAGTTCCGGTGAATTTATTCTTGCTGGAAACCCATATCCTAGTGCCATTAACAGTACTGATTTTGTGGCCGGAAATGCTGGCATATCCGGTACGCTGTGGTTCTGGAATCACTCAACAGCGCAAGTAGGTGGAGCAAACGATGCTGCAGATTACGCTACTTGGACTGGTATGGGATCAACTGGTGGAAATACAGCTAAGGCTCCAGACGATTACATTCAAAGTGCACAAGGTTTCTTTGTTGAAGCTAGTTCCTCGAACCCTTCTATAAGTTTTACAAACAACATGCGAGTTGTTGGCAACAACACTCAGTTTTTTAAAACACAACAAAACGAAGAAAGAAACCGCGTTTGGTTAAGCATAACAAACACTAATAATGATTACAATCAAATTCTTATTGGGTTTGCTAAAGATGCCACAGATGGTGTTGATAGACTATACGATGGTAAGAAGTTTAAAGCACACCCTAGGATTTCATTCTATAGCCTCATAGATTCTGTTGACTACAGCATTCAAGGACTTCCGAATCCAGTTTATCTTATCGAAAAGAAAATTCCATTAGGATTAGATGCATGGACTACAGGTTCACATTCTATTACTATTGATAGCCTAGATAATTGGCCAACTGATTATGCTTTAACCTTAATTGATCATTATTTGGATAGTATACATGATTTACGAATCAACCCGATCTATACATTTGATATTGAGCAAGTTGGAGCAATCAAAAATAGATTTGAACTTGGAGTTAAAGATGTAGAAGAAGATATCTCAACTGGTTTAGAATCAGCCAATCAAAACGTATTGAAAACATTCATATCTAATGACCAACTGATTGTTCAAAGCCAAGACGTAAATATTCAAAACATATTTATTTACGACATCAATGGTAGAATCTTACACCAATCTAGTAACTTAGGTACACGTTTAGAGCAAATTACTCTGAATACCACTGGAACACTCATCATTTCGGTTATTCTTGAAAATCAGGAAAGCCACAAACAATTAATATTTTCTAAATAATCCGCCCTATGAAAGTGTTTTTAAAACTTACTTGTCTATTACTTATCAGTTCTGTGGGCTTTAGTCAATCACCTGGAGGGGTGTCAACAGATCTTGAGCTTTGGTTCAAAGCAAACGATGGTGTTGTTTCTTCAGGTGGTGTTGTTTCTGGGTGGAACGACCAAAGCGGAAATGGAATTAATGGAAGTGGTTCTGGTTCAAGTGCACCTGCGCTTGTATCTAGTGGGTTGAATAACAACTCTATTATTCGATTTGATGGTAATGATAGAATCAGTACTGCTCTTAATATGAATAGTAGCACATATCCAGATCTAGATGTAATCGTTGTTTACAAACCAACTGATATCTATCCAGGAGCTGTTTTTGGCGAAGATGACCTAAACTGGGATAGATTTCTCTTGCATACAGATACTTACACTCCATTTTTGCTAAACATCATTAGTACAGGATCGATAGCTAATAATGTGCACGATGCAGCTTTATTTCAGTTTAATACCCCTGTTATTACAGCTATTTCATGGAGAGAAGATGTAAGTAATGGATCTAGCTACTATGTAGATGGAGCTCAAGAAGGAACATTTACTGCCAATAATGGTCCTCAATCAACTAGTACTCTTGAAGTAGGTGATATCGGTAATCAGCTATATCCATTTACTGGTGATATTGCTGAAATAATGGTTTACAGCGACACAAGAACCAGTAACGAAAGACAACGTATTGAGTCTTACTTAGCTATTAAGTATGGTGTAGCACTAAGCCAATCTTCTGGTGCTTATGATTATCTCTCTTCTTCTGGAACGGTAGTGTGGAATGGTACAACTAATAGTACATATGCCAACGCTATTGCCGGTATAGGACGAGATGATAACTCTGATCTTAATCAACTTGGGTCTATCAACCAAAACGAATCTGATATCGTTGAAATCACTGCTCCTTCCTTTTCTGCTAACAACTCTTTCCTTGTGTGGGGGCACAACGGTAGCTCTACTAGTACTACTACTTCACAAGCTCACCCTTTTTATGAAAATCGTTTACAACGTATTTGGAGGGCTGATGTAACTGGGTCTGTTGGGTCTGTTAGCGTAAGCTTCGAACTTGGTAATGGAATTACTAATTCTGGAAATGCTGGTGATTATGCACTTATCACTGATAATTCTGATACTGATTTTAGCTCTGGCGCTACGGCTTTCACTACGGCTTCTATCTCTGGAAATATCATCACATTTACTGGTGTTACCATCAATGACGGTGATTTCTTTACTCTTGCCATCGGTGAGTCTATTGTTTGGAATGGCTCTTCTTGGGCTAATGGCAGTGGTTCTAGTGGGGAACCTAACTCTTCGGATGGCTCGCGTAGAATGCTGGTGACTGGTGCTGGGGGTACACTTAGTGCTAATGCTTCTGTTAGTAGTGTTAATGTTACTGGCGATGGTTCTATCTCTATCGCTAGTGGGGTAACTCTTGAGGTTAGTGGAGATATTACGAATGATGGTACTATTACTATTAACAGCAGCGGATCTCTTCTACAAACAAATGCCTCTAATGGTAACTCTGGTTCTGGTCAATATCAAGTACAACGTAACTCTGGTTCATTGGTTGATGATACTCGATACCAATACTGGTCTTCTCCTGTGAGTAATACTACTATGGGTGATGCCTTCCCGGGTTCTAATACTACCGACTTCTATTACTTTGATGAAGGGGCTACTAATAACTGGGCTTCACAACCTGCTGCTGCTACTATGACGCCTGGACGTGGATATATTACAACTGGTACTATTGGCCTTTCTGGATCTAGTGATAATCGTTCTTTTAATGGTAATGCTAATAATGGTACGGTTCAGTTGAGTACCTCTAGCGTTTCTTCTGGAGAGAGTATTTTGGCGGGTAACCCTTATCCTAGTGCCATTTCTAGTTCTGATTTTGTTACAACTAACACAGGGCTTTCTGGTACTCTTTGGTTCTGGAACCATACTACTTACCAAATTGGTGGTGGTAGTAGTGGGATAAATACTGCTGCTGATTATGCTACATGGACTTCTACTGGTGCTACTACTGGTAATGGTTCTACTTCGCCTGACGACTATATACAGAGTGGTCAAGGTTTCTTTGTTGAATCTACTTCTTCTAATCCTACCATTACATTTACCAACAGTATGCGTGTTGCTAGTAACAACTCTCAGTTCTTCAAACAGGGATCTTCTAATTCAAAACACAGAGTATGGCTTGCTTTGTCTAACGATAGTAACGATTACAACCAATTACTGGTAGGTTTCCTTCCTCAAGCTACTGATGGGCTCGATCGTTTATACGATGGTAAAAAATACAAAGCTCACCCGCGTTTATCCTTCTATAGTGTTCTTGATGGTACGGACTTTAGTATTCAAGGATTACAAACTTTGCAGGATGAAGAAACGAAGGTTATTCCGTTAGGTGTTGATGCTTGGACGCTTAGTAACCACGCTATCTTTGTTGATAGCCTTGATAATTGGCCTGCAGATTATACGCTACACTTAGTGGATAGCTTACTCGGTATTCAACAAAATCTATTAGATCAGCCGGTATATAACTTCACTCCTGATAGCGCTATGAGTATCAAAGATCGTTTCTACCTAGCGGTTTACAATGAAAAAGATACCGTGGCGACTTCTAACGGGGTTGAACTTCAAAAGTCTTCTGTCAAAATCTATCTATCGCAAGATGATGTATTTGTTGAAAGCAAAGACGCAAACATCCAATCTGTTAATGTCTACAACATCAGCGGGCAGATCTTGTACTCTTCCACACCAAAAACTTTAACAGAGCGCATCCCTTCCAAAGAATGGCAAAATGGTGTCTACATCATCCACTCTAAGCTAGATGATGGCACCACCAAACAAAATAAAATTATCAGATAATACTTCACAAAAAAGGCGAGATAAATATCTCGCCTTTTTCGATGCTTTAAATAGCATGTTTACTTAAAAACTTATCGACAGATTTGTTCCAGTTATTCAGTGCTTTTTCTCGCTGCTCATTCAATGAGTTATTTGTTTCATTATAGGCTTCTACAGCTGCATTGTAATCATTTATTGCTCCGTTATACTCATCTACAGCTTCTTGTGTTTGATCTTTCTTTTTTAATGCTTCAAACGAAGCTTTAACTGTTTCGAATCTTTCTTTGGTCATGAAAAACTCTTTATAAACAAGAGCCTCTTTCTCGGCCTCATCCTTGTAAAAAGCCATCATTTCTTTTGCGGCATCTACTAGTGTAGGATCGCTATTCAATGAATTAATCTCTTTCAATTTATCCTGTGCTTCAACAGCATCATCAAGTAGCATTTTTCTGTTTTGCTCAATGGCAGGAACATCTCCTGAATTTACAGCATCCATCAAATACATCTCTTGCTTATAGGGCTTAAAAAAAACTAGATAAATCTCATCATAGTAATCGAATACTTCACCTGCTTTTTCTAACTTATTCCCAAGCTTACTTTCAGATTCAATTAACTTAACACCATGTTCTCTTGCAAAGGTTTCAGTAGCAGAAGAAAGGTTTGCATTCGCTTCCTCCATATGATCTCCAGCTAATTGGCGAGCCTTAATATAAGCCTCCATGTTATCATAGCTTGACTCTGACAACTCTTCCAAATCCATTATTTTACCATAATCTTCATTCAAGATGATCTGACATGTTTTTAACCACTTCTCTACTTCATCTCTTAAACTAGTATCATCTTCAAAAGCTTTCGCTCTGCTAACCTTACTTTCTGCAGTGGCATACGTTTGCAATAATTCAACTCTTTTCTTATCAATTTTCTTTGCCTTTTTCCCTTTAGCAACAGAACTCGTGTAATCCCACATGTCTTTCTGAATAGGCTCGTAGATTTCATTAAAATAATCCATATAAGTTCCAGCATTTGACATGTCTTGAGCTGAAATACTGAAAGCAAGTATACTTCCAATAAATAGTGATGTTAGTTGTTTCATTTCTTACTATTTAAGATATTGATTAAGTTACAAATGACGTGGTAGGCCTGCGTTATCTGGTAATCTCGCTCTATTGAAGATATAGCGTTATTGGTATATGTTTTTTGAACTTCGCTTACAAGATTTATACGCTCGTAATAAGAAGGTGTTGTAGCATTAAATGCAGGTTGAGAATAATCTAACTCGACAAACTCTTTATAATCTTGATCTTTGGTCCTAAAGTAGTTGAATAGTGTTTTTCTTTCAATAGTAATGGTACTACTAAAAAGCCCATCAATTAAGCGCTGTCTATCTCTTATATAAGCTAAACCAGCAGTATCAGCTTCAATTCTTTGTAAACCACTAATTCTTAACTTTTCTAGTGGCAACTCTACTTCTGGTGTGAAATACGTTTTGCGCATCAATGAATCGAATAACAATGCATTTCGTTCGTCAGCCTCATGATCTGTTTTACTAGAATAAATTGATGGTAGCACCACATCAGGAGTCAAACCATTCCCTTGGTGAGAACCACCATACAAATTGTGGATTTCGAGATGAGTAATTTTAACAAAGCCATTCGGATCATCATTAGAGTTCGTTTCGTTTAACTTAAAATTGCTCGGTATTACGAACTGCCCACTTGCCTTACCATAGCTAGGTACACCCACAATCACTGCTCTATTAAAGTCTCTTAGTATTGCTGCCGTAATTTCTGATGCCGATGCGCTATATTCATCAATCAAAACAACCAGAGGGCCGTTGTACACTTTGCCTCTATTAGGGTCTTTTCGCAACCTAGCTTTATCGCCACTTGTTTTGTAAATAAACATACTACCTTCATTTACAAACGCTCCACTGAGAGCTAAAGCCTCGTATAAAGACCCCCCTCCATTTCCGCGCAAATCAAGAATTAATCCGTTAATTCCATCATCCATTAAGCGTAAAACCGCAGTTCCTACATCGTTTGCACACCCTAAATCATCTTCATTTTCCCAGCTTGTGTAAAACCCTGGCAGCTCAACATACCCAACAGGTTCTTGACCATTTAGAATAAACGCACCTATCAAGTTATCTTGATTTGTTAATTGGGTAGTAATAATAGTTGCTTGAATCTCTACTCCTGTTTTTTTCAGCAACCTAAACTTCACAGTTGTAGCATGCCCGCTACTAGTTACTTGCTCTATCATGCTAGATGAAAAACAACTCAAATCTAACTGCTCGCGATCAACTTCTACTTCTAAAAGAATGTCTCCAACTTCTATATTTTGATTATTCCAAGCTGCACTTCCCTGCAAAACTTTATCAATAGCTAACAAGCCACCTTCATTCTCACTAAAAACAACGCCAGTTTGAAAAGTGTTTTCTGAAAGATCGCTTTCGAAAGATTCATTTTGAGTTGCATTAAAATAAGAGGAGTGTGGGTCATACAAGTGGGCATAAGCAACCATGAATGCCTCCTTACTCAATAAATAACTTTCTTCCCAATCTAACTGACCATATGTACATTTAAACCTACTCAAATAAGATCTTGATACACTGTCTGCCTCTACTTTATTGGAAAGAAATTTTGGTTCAGATAGGTCACTACTATCTGTGTGATAATAAGAATACCATGCGTAATTCACACAAAGTTTGTCATGCCAATACGTAGCTAACTCGTCAACAGTGGCTTTATAATTGTTCAACATAGCAGAATATGCTCTGCCTGAAGAAAAATCTAACTCGCTATTCTCTAAAGAATTTAAAATTGAATCTCTTCTAGTTACTGCATCTTCAAGTCTTTCAGCTAGCTTTAAAACAAACGATTCTGGACAACTTGTTGAATCTAGTTGTGTGATACCAAACTCCTTTTGCAGAAGATCTATATCAGATTGTAAGAATAGGTTTCTTTTAGAATCAATTGACAACAAGGTGTATTTAAATAAATCCTTTCTCTGGTCTTCAGAAACTTCTTGAATTGGCACAAGATGATATCGCGCAAACAAGCGAACAACATTTTGATATTCTGAACAAAATGAAGCTTGTTGAGCAAAGGATTGCGAATAGGCGAATACACAAAAAAGCAGTGTAACAATCGCTTGTGGTTTGGTTTTAAAATAAATCATTAGCTATGACCAAATATAGACTAGCCATAAAAACAAATACTAGAAACTGTATTGACTAAATTATTAAATCGAAATTTCTGACGATACTTGATCTAATTTCAACTCTTTGTACCAACTGCTCTCAGTTACTAAGGGTAGTATAGTAGGTCCAAACATGGCTACTGGCTCATAAAGCATCGAGTCTTTCTTAGATTCATTAGAAATGATTCCTAGTCCGCCTCCCATTCCGTTCAAAAAAACAATTGAAAAGCTAGCAATGATTCCCCATTTCAAAAAACCAAAAACACCTCCTGCAATCCTATTAACCAAACCAAGTGCAGCTAGTGAAAGCACTTTTTGGAGAACTCTAGCTCCTAGATGAATCCCTAATACTATAATGATGAAAGTAGTTGCAAACGCAGCTATTGAAAGTGTGTTTCCTTCGAGATTTGCATTTTCCTTAATTAAATCTTCTGCGAAAAACGAGAAATGGATTGCTCCGTAAACTCCAATAACAAGGGCCACTAAACTCGCTATCTCAATAATGAAACCCCGCATAAAACCGCGTACAAGTCCAAATGCTAAAGGAACTAAGAGAATAATATCGAGCGTATTCATTACCTACGAAATTAAGCCAGCACTCCTATGAAATGCTGAACAAATACCAAGGTATTATCACAACTCAATTGTGAATAAGGCAATCCCTACTTTTGTAATCAAGAAATAGAGGAATGGATTGGGAGTTTGAGCAAGATTGGCATCGCTGTAAGAAATGGTACGATGAGCTATTTCAAATGAATACAGATGTAGATGCAATACTGTTCTTGATTGGTGTTCAAGAACTAGGAAAAGGATATCAAGAGTTTTCGAAAGATCAAAAAATGGATTTAGTACACATTGCAGTGTGTACTGTGTTAGAACCATATGGGTATTATACCTTTTTGGGTGAAGATGAAGACGGTTGGCCCCATTTTAAGCGTATAAAAAAATTGCCCTTCTTAAAACCAGAAGAGCAAGATCGTTTAATGAAAGATGCAATTATTAATTACACGAGTAAAGCACAACAGTCTGGCGGCTCGTTTCATTCTCAATAATGTTTATGAATGTTTCACCACAGATGCTATCTCGAGTGATCACCAATGTTGTATCTGGTGGCACGCCAACCACCTCTGTATCATTCACAATTTTATAACTCGAAACACGTAAAATTTGAGATAAATCTCGTCTAGTTTCAAAAACTCCATTCTCATCACTAACTCCTTCAATCAAGATATTACACTCTTTATTTTGAGAGGACTCACAAACAAGTGTAACATTGGCACCTGGAACAATCTTCTTATCTACTGTTTCAACTAATACTTGGGCAATTGTAGGATCATCATCTTCATCATCGCAACTAATCGTTACAAATCCTAGAACTCCAACAATCATCCAATATATTCCAAGCTTCTTCATCTCTGTTATACTTTTATCGAATCGTGCTAAACTACAAATTTAAAACAGCTATGCGCCATTTGAGCATATTTTTAGCCTCTCTACTACTTGCTATTCAATCATATAGTCAATCTATAGATTCAATTCATACCGAAAGGGTTGTCTCCATACAAACAAGTTATGGTGAAATTCAGGCCAAGCTTTATAATGAAACGCCACAACATCGAGATAATTTCGTGAAACTCATAGAAGATGGTTTTTACGACTCCTTACTGTTTCATCGTGTAATCTATGGATTCATGATTCAAGGAGGTGACCCTGATTCTAGAAACGCTAAGCCAAATCAAAAACTTGGAAACGGAAAACTTGATTATGAGGTTCCAGCAGAATTTGTAGACACAATAATTCATAAGCATGGTGTTTTAGCTGCAGCACGAGAACCGGACAATATCAACCCAAATAAAGCAAGCTCTGCTTGTCAATTCTATTTAGTACAAGGAAGAGTGATGAATAACGAACAACTAGAACAGCTAGAACAACGAGTTCGACAACATGCATACCAGCAAAAGTCAAACGAGTTATTTAAACTGTCAGAGAATGATTCATTAAAAAAAGCCACTGCACAGGCATATCGATCAAACGATTCTCTTCAAATTGCAACTGTAAAACAGGCTTTAGACTCTTTGATTTTACCACAAATGGAAGACATAAACTTTACCGAGCAACAACGCCAAGTTTACTCCACAGTTGGAGGCACACCTCATTTAGATGGTTCTTACACAGTATTTGGAGAAATGATTTCTGGCTTCAACGTACTTGATTCTATAGCATCTGTAACTACTGATAGAAACGATAGACCTGTAGAAGATATCGTGTTTTCAATTCAACTTTTGAAATAGTCCTATTTTCGCAGCAAATTCAAGGTAGATGTTAGATAAAGTAGCAGAGTATAGCCAAGAAGTAGAAGCATATAATGTGTCCAATGTCGAAGAATTAGAGCAATTCCGCATCCGATTCTTAGGGTCCAAAAACATAATTAAAGACCTCTTTGCTGCTTTTAAAGATGTTCCTAATGAGCAGAAGAAAGAGTTTGGTCAACGATTAAATGAATTAAAGAAACAAGCTCAAGAAAAATTCGATTCGTTACAAGCTACTATTGGGCAAGCTAAAGCTAGTGTCACTGCGGAACAGTTAGATTTGACTCGTCCAGGATATCCTATCGAAGTTGGTGCACGTCACCCCGTTTCAATTGTTAGAAACGAGATCATCGAAATCTTTGAACGAATCGGATTCACTATTTCTGAAGGGCCAGAAATTGAAGATGACTGGCATAACTTTTCTGCGTTGAACTTTCCAGAAGAACACCCTGCACGTGATATGCAGGATACTTTCTTTATTGATAATAAGCAAGGAGAGTCAATGGCACTTAGAACACACACTTCATCTGTTCAGGTTCGTGTAATGGAAGGTCAAAAGCCCCCAATTCGAACCATCTCTCCTGGAAGAGTTTACCGTAATGAAGCTATTAGTGCTCGCTCACTAAGTATGTTCCACCAAGTAGAAGGATTGTACGTAGATAAAGGTGTTTCGTTCGCTGATATGAAGCAAGTGATTCAATATTTCGCAAAAGAGTTTTTTGGTAAAACAAAAATCAGAATGCGCCCTAGCTACTTTCCATTTACAGAGCCTAGTGCTGAAGTAGATGTA
Source organism: Flavobacteriales bacterium UBA6049 (assembly GCA_002429085.1). GTDB lineage: Bacteria > Bacteroidota > Bacteroidia > Flavobacteriales_G > Salibacteraceae > UBA6049. The sequence continues at coordinate 36,158 of DIYR01000166.1, read as the reverse complement.
TACTGGGGCTTGGAGACAGAAGCAGACTACCGTATGACCAAAGGAACAGGATGGTTAGAGATTATGGGTTGTGGAATGGTAGATCCAGAGGTATTAAAAAACTGCGATATCGATCCTAACACTTATTCTGGTTTTGCCTTTGGGATGGGATTAGAACGTATTGCAGCACAGCGATATGGTGTAGATGATATTCGCTACTTCTTAGAAAACGATATTAGATTTCTAAAACAATTCAAAGGAGCTTTTTAATAGTTCAACTTAAAAGCATTGAAGCTCTAACGGTCTCGTTAGAGCTTTTTTTATGACTAGTAGATTTGCTTACTTTTATTCCAACTAAAACTAATCACATGAAACATTCATCACTACTAACAATTTTTATACTCTGCACTTTTGTTTCTTTTTCCCAATGGGTTCATCAAGATGAGATGACTGTTGGTGAGTTATATAGCTTTGATGTAGGAGATGTATTCGAGACAAGATTTTACTCAAGGTCATACGTTCCATGCGATGATTTTTCAAGAGTTACTATTTACAGTAAAGAAGTTTTTCCTGATAAATTAGTTTACCAAGTAGAAGTTCAACGTCTTGTGGGGCACATTGTATCTGAAGATGGGTGGCATCAAACATGTAAGTATACACACACTGTTGATTCAGTTGAAAATGTTTACACCTCATTAAACGAAAGCATGTATGCCGTTGCACCTGATGCAAATATTGACAGCGTAATTTCATCCCAATTTGGAAATGACACAGCGTATGCAATTGATCATTTGGAACCTTCTAGCTTAGTATATGATATCGCTCAGTTAATACCTGATACACTGAAAATATACGGTTGTGGTTTCTGGGAATTTGAATCTTATTGGTCAAATTACTATATCCAAGGACTTGGAGGCATCCAAGGAGGTTTCTCTGGTTTAGAATATGGGGACGCATGGTCTTTGAACTATTTTAAAAAGAGTTATGGAACATACGGAACTCCTTATCTATTCACCACTGGAACTGATGATTTAGAAAGTAAAATAAGCAACTTGAGTATTTTCCCAAACCCAGCTAAAGAGCAATTCAGTTTCGAAGACCTTGCATTCTCTCAACCATATGAATACCAAATCTTCAATTTACATGGAGAATTAGTTCAACAAGGTGTCATCCTGTCTGAACGAGGAGAAGTACAACTTCACAATCTGAGTTCTGGGGTATACCTAATTCGTACTGAGCATGACAGTGAACCTATCAAATTTATAATTCAATAAAAAAAGAGTCACTGAAGATTCCTCAAAATCAACCTAGAATATTCTACTATCCTAAAGTTTACCTTCCCTCACCATCTGTGCATAATCTTTTGCGAAATAGGTTAATATGCTATCTGCCCCAGCTCGCCTAATGCTTAGCAATGTTTCTGGCATTGCCTTTTCATAAGTCAACCAACCGTTTCTACATGCCGCAGTCAACATAGCACACTCACCACTTACATGGTATGCTGCAATTGGAATATTAGCATGTTCACGTAACGTTTGAATCACATCTAAGTAGTGTAAGGCCGGCTTCACCATTAAGTAATCTGCCCCTTCTAAGTAGTCTAGCTCTGCTTCTAAAATGGCCTCGCGTTTATTCGCAGGATCCATTTGATACGTTTTCTTATCCTTCGGAATATCAGCCGCTTCGCGTGGAGCTGAATCTAGCGCATCTCTGAACGGACCATAAAATGCTGAAGCATACTTAGCAGTATAACTCATAATGCTTACATCACTATACCCTGCAGTATCTAGTGCTTCTCGAATGTATTCAACGCGACCATCCATCATGTCGCTTGGACCAATAATATCTGCACCAGCTCTTGCCTGAGCAACAGCCATTTCGCCCAACACCTCTAGTGTTTCATCATTGATGATTTTACCATCTCGTACAATTCCATCGTGACCGTCAATACTATAAGGATCCATGGCCACATCTGTCATAACTACAATCTCAGGAAATGTTTCCTTAATAGTTTGCAATGCCTCTAAATAGAAATTCTTTTCTGGATCGGCACTTACCGTGGCCATCTTATCTTTTACTTCATCCGGCATAGCAGGAAAAAAGTCATAATGATAAATCCCCAACTTCATGCACTCTTCCAGCTCAGGTAAAAGCATATCTAAACTCCAACGGAAGTTATTCGGCAAAGAGTGGACTTCATTTTTTACTCCCTTTCCATCCACTAAAAAGATTGGATAAATAAGATTGTCTACCCCTAAATGAGTTTCGCGAATTTGCGATCTAATGGCTTCATTTTTCCTATTTCTTCTCGGTCTTCTATTCATGGTGAATCGGTTGAGTATTGAATTCTATCTTTGAGCGGTCAAAGTTATTTAATCAAATCACCAAGAACATGATTGGAGCCATAGTATGGGATTTTACTCCTGAAATTATTCCTGCGTTAGGAGAAAGCATTGGATTCAGTCCAAGATGGTATGGCGTACTGTTCGCCTTAGGCTTTGTAATTGGCTATCAGCTAATGCAAAAAATGTTGGCAAACGATAAAAAACCAGATTCTTGGATGGATTCGTTACTTCTTTATACCATGCTCGGTACCATACTTGGCGCTAGGTTAGGTCATGTATTTTTTTATGATTGGGCTTATTACTCAAAACACATGGGCGAAATTTTCATGGTTTGGAAAGGAGGACTAGCAAGTCATGGTGCTGCTATTGGTATTATAACCGCCATGTTCATTTGGAGTAGAAAAGTGTCTAAAACATCTATGTGGTGGATCTTAGATAGAGTGGTAGTTACAGTAGCTTTAGCTGGATGCTTTATACGATTAGGGAACTTTTTCAACTCTGAAATTATTGGAAAAGCAACAGATCTTCCTTGGGCAGTAATTTTTAAACGAGTGGATATGATTCCTCGTCACCCATCTCAGATTTACGAATCAATTGCTTATCTCTTAATCTTCTTTTTCCTGTACAACAGTTATTGGAAGCGTAATAAAGGAGAACAAGAAGGATACCTATTCGGTATGTTTTTAATTCTTGTATTCGGATTCCGTTTTATTGTTGAATTCAGTAAAGAAGTACAAGTAGCATTTGAAAACACCTTACCATTAAACATGGGACAATTACTCAGTATTCCACTCGTGTTAACTGGTGTATTTTTTGTGATGAGAAGCCAGAAAAAGCATGGTTAAAGAATTAGAGTTAGTCTTGCTTCCACATGAAGCTGCATCACACAATACCATAGAACTAAGAGCAGCGCAACAGCTTGGTATTTCTATCGATCGTTTGCAGAACGTTACGTTGAAGAGAAGAAGCATTGATGCTCGTAAAAAACAGGTAGTTTACCGTATTAAAGTTGAAGCATTTATAGATGAACCTGCGCCAGTAGCTGCCTTTGATCCCATCAACTATCCTAACGTTTCAACTGCTGAACCAGTGCATATAATTGGAAGTGGACCAGCAGGTTTGTTTGCTGCACTCAAGTTAATAGAGCTAGGATATAAGCCAATTGTTCTAGAACGAGGTAAAGATGTTAAAGAACGTAGAAAAGACATCAGCTTACTGCACTCAAAACATGTTGTAAACGAAGACTCCAACTACTGTTTTGGAGAAGGAGGAGCTGGAACTTATTCTGATGGCAAGCTTTACACTCGCAGTAAAAAGCGAGGAGATTTAGAGCGAATTATGCGTGTACTAGTTCAGCATGGAGCTAGTAATGATATACGTATTGATGCCCATCCTCATATTGGTACCAATAAGCTGCCAAAAATAGTAGCAGCCATGCGAGACCAGATTCGTGCGGTAGGTGGTGAAGTGCATTTTGAAACCAAAATGGTTGATTTGACTATTCAAGGTAGAAAAGTTAGCAGCATCTCAACACAACATGGAGATGTGTTAACCTGTAAGCACCTTGTACTAGCAACAGGACACTCAGCTAGAGATGTTTATGAATTACTTCACAAACGTGGTGTTGAGATCGAAGCAAAACCCTTTGCTCTAGGTGTTCGAGTAGAGCATCCGCAACGATTAATAGATTCTATTCAATATCACTGCGGAACAGATAGAGGTAAATATCTTCCTGCTGCTAGTTATGCTTTAGTAGAACAGGTAAATGGTAGGGGTGTATATTCATTCTGTATGTGCCCTGGAGGACATATTGTACCAGCGGCTACTGCGCCAGGAGAAGTTGTAGTTAATGGAATGAGTACATCTACTCGAAGCTCTAAATATGCTAATTCCGGGATAGTGGTATCAATTGAGGCAGTTGACTGGCAAAAATACGCTAATGAAGGGCCTTTAGCAGCTATGCGTTTACAAGCTGAAATTGAAAGAACTACCTGTCAGCTAGGAGGTGGAGATCAAACTGCTCCTGCCCAGCGTTTAGTAGATTTTGTAGAAGGAAAAGTATCAAACAGTCTGAATTCTGTAAGCTATATTCCTGGGATTGCTTCAGCCCCATTACATGAAGGTTTACCTCCATTTATTGCTTCTAGGTTACGAGGCGGATTTAGAGGGTTTGGTAAAAAAATGAAGGGCTACTTTACAAATGAAGCTCAAATATTGGCAGTTGAATCTCGAACTTCTAGTCCAGTTAGAGTTCCACGAGATAAAGCAACCCTGCAACATCCAAGAATTGCTGGATTGTATCCCTGTGGAGAAGGACCAGGATATGCTGGGGGAATAGTTTCGGCAGCTATGGATGGAGAAAGAGTAGCGTTGGCAATTGCCAACGCCAATTAATTGCTACATCTTTTTCAAAGCATCAAGTGCTTCAGACACGTGCTTTTCAAAATTCATTTGAGAATTGAAAACATGCTGTATTATGCCTTCTTTATTGATAATATACGTGACACGACCTGGTATCAATCCGAACAAATTTCCTTTAATTCCAAACTGTTTACGAACTCCACTTTTCTCGTCACACAAGAGTGTAAAGGGTAATTGGTTCTTCTTTGCCCATGCTTTTTGTGCAGCTGGGGAATCACTACTAATTCCTACTACGCGTGCATTTGCTTGAGTAAAATCTGCAAACTCATCTCTAAACTTGCAAGCTTCTTTGGTACAACCTCCAGTATTAGCTTTAGGATAAAAGAAAAGTATCAGATGTTGATCGCCTATTAAATCACTACTTTTCACGCTTTGCTCATCCTGATTTAGTAGTTCAAAATCAGGTATCTTATCGCCTACTCCTAGTTCTTTCATACTTCGTATTTCGTTATCTTGAACGCAATCTAAGAAGTTTTGTTTATGAATACGGCTCAATCAATAGTTGAAAAGCAAAAAGCTTATTTCTACAGCAATCAAACTAGGCCTGTTAGCTTCCGAAAACAGCAGCTAAAAACCTTGAAGAAAGCACTTCAGGAACATGAACAAGCATATTATGATGCTCTGAAAACGGATTTAGGAAAATCAACCTTCGAGAGCTTTATATCAGAATTTGGGTTCATCATAAAAGATATTGAACACACTCTTTCACACATAGATGAGTGGGCCGAGAAACAACTCGTTACAGGTTCCATGCTGAGCTTCCCCTCTTCTAGCTACATATTAAAGGAACCTTATGGTGTATCATTGGTCATTAGCCCATGGAATTATCCTCTGCAACTGGCCATTGCGCCAGTAGTAGGAGCAATTGCAGCGGGCAATACAGTTATTTTAAAACCATCTGAGTTTGCACCTGCCACAGCAAGTGTACTTAGCTCTATGTGCAAGCAATATTTTCCAGAAGGTTTTTTCACCGTTGTTGAAGGTGGAGCAGAAATCACGCAAGACCTACTTCGTTCTTCAATAGATTACTTGTTTTTTACTGGTAGTCCAAAAGTGGCAAAGTTGATCATGAAAACAGCTTCAGAACAACTTATTCCGCATACGCTAGAACTCGGAGGTAAAAGTCCATGCATTGTAGATAAAACTGCTCCTATTAAAATATCTGCCAAGCGGATAGCCCATGGTAAATTCTTTAATGCTGGGCAAACCTGCATTGCACCAGACTATCTTCTTATAGATGAACAAATTGCAAATGAACTCTTGTCTGAGTTGACTACTGTTATCGAAGAATTCTTTGGATCAAACCCAAAAGAGAGTGAAGACTACGGACGAATTATTCATGATGGACATTTTAAACGATTAACCTCTTTCATTACAGATGGAAGCATAGTTTGTGGGGGTGAGTTTGATGAAAAAACCAGATACATTTCACCAACGGTAATAAGAAACGTTTCTCTAGATTCTTCTATCATGCAAGAAGAAATTTTCGGGCCGATTCTTCCTGTCATTACATATAGGTCAGAAGATGAAATTGTTCCATTCATTAGAAGATTTGAAAAGCCATTAGCACTATATCACTTTACTAGAAACAAAACACTCAAAGAAAAATTACTTCAACAGGTCTCATTTGGGGGAGGAGTCATAAATGATACATTAGAGCACCTTATGAATCCAGAATTGCCATTTGGTGGTGTTGGAACTAGTGGAATTGGAGCTTACCATGGTAAATATAGCTTCGATACATTCTCTCACAAAAAGAGTATTCTGCAAAAGTCTAGCAGGATAGATATACCTTTGAAGTATCCCCCGTATAAAGGAAAACTGAGTTTGATTCGAAAGCTATTCAGAATCAGCTAATTACTTCTTATATTCGGTCTCTCAAAAGATAGCATTATGCCTAAGTCAACATTTCTCAACTTACGCCCCGAAAAACGAGAAGCATTTATAACAGCAGCGCTATACGAGTTTGCTACGAATAATTTTCAAAATGCTTCTATCACGAATATGGTAAAGGTATTAGGAATTGCTAAAGGCAGTGTTTATCAGTACTTTGAGCACAAAAAAGATTTATACGAATACCTTATTGAATTAGCTACCTCTGAGAAACTGCGTTACACTAAGAAAGTCATCAAAAAAGCAGGAGAAGGGGATTTTGTTAAGTGGCTAAAAAAAATGATGTTCCAGTCATTATTATTTGAACTAGAGAATCCTCGTTATGGATGCTTACTAAATAATGTATCTCAAGAACGACACAGTATTGAACTAGGTAATTTGGCTCAACGTAATCGCCTAGAAACACAGAAATTTTTCACCCAAATTCTTCAATTACACCAAAAAAATGGCTCTCTAGCCAAGTCTATTGATGTAGATAATCGTGCTATGATATTAACGCATATCATGTTTGGTTTTACGGAAGGTTTTTATGCGATGAATGACGTAGACATCTTGATGCATGCATCAGAAAATACAGCCATCAGCGGTATGGAAGATGTAGCTAAAAAATTCGCGAAGGCTCAAAGTGAAGTAATAAGCCCAATGTTTCAATAAATAAAAAACGAAAAGATCCGGAAGCATCTTCTGCGGCCGGATCTTTCAAGAAATCCTTATAGATTTTTGTACAGGTCATTGTACCCTATCCTATAAGGAATGAAGGTTTAGTTAAGCACTCAATAAAATTGAAGCTGTTACTAAATGACCTGTTTGTTTTTCTGATTTCTTACTCGAATGCATTGCACCGCCCTCCTTTCGTTTAGTTTAACTGAAACCCACTAAATTTTGCTGATAAGCTTACAGCTACTCTGAAGTGGTTCGGAAGTTTTTCTTCCTGTGAATTATACCGAATATAACAAGATTTTGGATTCAAAAGTTTCAATTCACAAGAAGTTTATACTCTGGTAACGTTAGACATTTGTTGAGTTCTAGTTGAAAAACCCTAAAGAACAAACTGTTGATGAGTTGTGTAAAAAGCTAACTTTCATAACGTAATTTTAATGCGACTGGTGAGTTCCACTGGTTAACCCTTCCATAGTTTTTAAAAAAATTGATACCATGCCAAGAGGTCGTAAAAAACAGAGAAAAATTTTCGTATTCGATACTTCTGTTATCCTTTTTGATCATAATGCTATTCAAAACTTCGAGGAAAACGATGTTGCCATTCCTATTACCGTTTTAGAAGAAATTGACAACTTCAAAAAAGGAAATGATACCAAGAATTTCGAAGCTCGTGAGTTCATCCGAATCGTGGACAAACTTTCCGAGAAGAATTCTCTTCAAAATTGGATTCCTCTGAATGGTCCCAAGAAGGGAAAGTTTAAGGTTATTATGAATGGACAGGATGTTCAAAATGATACCAACAAGATTTTCGGAACAAGTAAAAACGACCATCGCATTATCAATGCAGCAATCACTCTTGAAAAAGAAGAAAAAGAGGCAAAGGTTACTCTCGTATCTAAGGATATCAACCTACGACTAAAGGCAAAAGCTCTTGGATTACACTCAGAAGATTATGAAACGGGTAAAATCCAAGATGTTCAAAACCTATATACCGGTAAACAGCAGTATGATGATATTGATCAAGAATTGATTGACACACTATTTCAGGAAGGCGCTGTAGATGCCCATCTGTTCAAAACGGTTATTCTAACTGCGAACCAGTATTACATATTAAAAGGAAAAAAGAGTAGCGTTTTAGCTTATTTCAATCCGCATAGTAAAATGATGGAGCGTGTTGAAAAACGCACTTGTTATGGCATAAACCCTAGAAATGCGGAGCAGACATTTGCCCTGCACGCCATTATGAATTCTGAGTCGCCTATTGTTTGTATGCAAGGAGTGGCTGGAACAGGTAAAACATTGCTATCGCTAGCTGCATCCATTGAACAACGAAGCTCTTTTAAACAGATTTACCTTGCCAGACCAATTGTTCCGCTAAGCAATAAAGACATAGGATATCTTCCTGGAGATATTAAGAGCAAAATCAATCCATACATGGAACCATTGTGGGATAACTTGAAGCTAATTAAAAACCAGTGGAGTGAAACCCATAGAAATTATAAACGCATAGAGGAAATGGTGAATAAAGAGAAGGTTGTTGTAACACCTTTAGCTTATATCCGTGGTAGAAGTTTGTCTGATGTGATTTTTATTGTAGATGAAGCTCAAAATTTAACACCTCACGAAGTAAAAACCATTATTACTAGAGCTGGAGAAGGTTGTAAAATGATTTTCTCAGGAGATATTTACCAAATTGATACACCATATCTAGACGAACAATCCAACGGACTTAGTTACCTAATTGATAAACTCAAAGGCCATGAGTTGTTTACCCACATTACGCTAGAAAAAGGTGAACGTTCTGAGCTAGCAAATTTGGCTAATGAACTGTTATAGCAAGATTTTTAAAAGTTTCTTTGCTCTAAGCAACCTGTTGTTTTGACCCCGTCTAATGTGGATAAAAGCACCCAAATGACACATATTTTCAAAGTACTTAAGCTATTCACTATTGCCTTCCTACTAGCTGGATCTGTAGTTGCACAAGGGACTTCAAAAAATGTATTGTTTCTTGGTAATAGTTACACATATGGTAACAATCTACCCAATATGGTTTCTCAGTTAGCAACTTCTGCTGGAGATGCACTCACCTTTGATGCGAATACCCCAGGAGGCCATCGCTTATTTCAACATGCTGCAAACCCAACGTCTCTTCAAAAGATTGCTGTTGGCACATGGGATTATGTAATCATTCAGGCTCAAAGTCAAGAACCTTCATGGGGTACTCCGCAAGTAGAAAACGAAGTGTTACCCTATGCTAAAATCTTATCTGATACAGCACGAGCAGCAAATGAATGTGCCAACCCCATGTTTTTTATGACTTGGGGCAGAGAAAATGGTGATCAACAGAATTGTCCGATCTACTCTTGGTTATGTACTTATGAAGGTATGGACAGTGCTCTTGCGGCCAATTATACCCGCATGGCTCAAGAAAATAAAGGAGTGGTTTCTCCTGTTGGTAAAGTTTGGAGAAGAGTTAGAGAAGATCTTGGTCTTCAACTATATACAGGAGATGGCTCTCACCCAAATTTAACAGGAAGCTATGTAGCAGCTTGTGCCTTTTATACAAGTATCTTTCAAAAAGATCCTACCTTATGTACATGGGATGGAGGATTAGATCCGAATGTTGCCATGCAAATAAGAAATATTTCTAAAACTGTTGTTTACGATAACTTGAGTAATTTCTCCTTTGTAGAAAACCATTCTATTGCCAACTTTAGTTCACAGGTAAATCATGATACAGTATCTCTGGATGTAACTGGTTCTGTCTATGATTCGCTACGTTGGAACTTAGGAGATGGGAATCAGTCTACCTCAGAAAATTACACCCATATTTATGGTGACTCTGGCATGTACACAATAGAATTAATTACCTTCAAATGCGGGTTGAGTGATACGACCACACAAACTGTTCAAACATCTCTTGCTCCAGATCCCGACCCAGTTGACCCTGGGGACACATTAAGTGTTTCAAGTTATTCATTAGATAATTCTTTTACAGTTTTTCCAATACCAGTAACATCAGACCTGAATATTAACGCTGGTTTTGATATTGAATCTATAACGATTTTCGATCTACACGGACGTGTAATCTTCCAATCTGAAGACTCAAAACCCATCACCAACTTACCTGTACACCATTGGAAATCTGGCATTTATTTTCTTATTGTTTCGGATGAGCTCGGAAACATTGGTAGAAAAAGAATTGTAAAAGAGTAATCTTCACTACGTAGAATTACGTAGGTCAACTACGTAATTCTACTGTTTTTTCAACTGCCCTCTATTAGTTGTTTTGAATCATAATTCTGAGTTATGAAAAAGCAACTGTTACTATTCACTTTTATCATCGCTTCTGTTTTTATAGCCTGTGAAAAAGATGACGATGATGATTCAACAAGCTCCAATGGAAATGGAGGAGGAAATCAAAATCCTCCAACGAACAACCTACCTACTTCGTATTTTATAGTAGAGAATGACACATTTTATGTGAACAACTCACAACAAACGTTTGACCCGAACGCATTCAGATATCAGTTTAACCTATCAACAAAAGATCAGTTAAACCAAACAGGAAATGATGGTGAAACAAAGTCTACAATAGGGCTAGTAATGACATTAAAAGAAAAACCGACCTCTTCTGGTCAGGCGCCTATTAGTCAAAGTCGGTTTCAGCTAGATGGTTCGGACTCTGTGAACTTTTACTTATCATACTTTATCAATACGGGTAGTCCTCATGAAGGCTTAAACTTCTTGAGCGAAACTGGAGGAACATTATCGTTTGATATTACCAATAATACCTTCTCAATGAACGTACCTGGGATAACCCTGATAGATGAGAGCGGAACAACTACGAATCAAAGTTTGAATGGTGGCTATGTAGAAGTGCAAAGTTGGTAAGCCCTCCTAATCGCAATGGGTATAAAGCGGACGGTTCTGTTAGAACTTCCGCTTTTTTTAATTGCCTTCAGCCACCTTCAACCTTGGAGCTACAAGCAAACTCAACAAGGTTGCTGCAACTGCCATTATTCCAACATAAGGATAATTGGCTAATGTATTGTTTGGGCCTTCTACCACAATTGATCCAGCAACTAGAGATGCTGTAGCTGCGCCTAACTGTTGTAGCGAAGATTTTACACTCATAAAGCTACCCCGCGTTTCTGGCTGCACTGCAGCGGTAGTAAGAGTTTGCATCGGAATCATTCTACCATTAATAGAAATGAACATGAATGTTGTCACGATCAATGCTATATACATCGGAACAGGTGGAAGGTTCGTGAAAATCAATACAGGAATAGCGGACAACAGTAAAAAGATAGTAAACACCTTTAGTGCACCGATTCGATCTGTTAACCTACCAATAAGCGGCCCTGTAAACACAACTGCCCCCCCACCGAACATATAAAGAAGTGCAATAGAATCTTCTGTAAATCCAACGTTACGAATCATATATGGAGCGATAAACGGAATGACCAAAAACTGTCCCAAAACAATAATCATTCCCATCACTAAAGCATATACTTGATTTTTATCTGATACTATATGTTGAATTACTTGGATAGGGTTGCTCCTAGAGTTCTTTCCTATATGTCCTGTCATAGAAGGGAAAATAACAACAGCTATCAACCCAATTAGTAAACCAAGAGAGCCTAAGAAAATAAATGGCGAGTGCCATTCAAATCTGCTCGCCAAGAACAACCCAATAGGAACACCAACAACAGATGCTGCAGCAAAAGCAGCTGTAACAATTCCCATCGCTTTTCCGCGCTCTTTAAACGAATACAAATCACTTACAATGGATAAAACTAGTGCTCCTATCATACCTCCAAATAGTCCTGTTAGAATACGAGCGGCTATCAATTGCCAATAAGAATCTGCTAGAGCAACACTAAGTGTTCCTAGCGAAAATCCAGTATAAGTGAAAAGAATTGCCGTTCTTCTGTCAAAACGATCTATAAAAAAAGCACTAAAGAAACCAGAAGCACCTGCGCTAAACGTGTAAGCAGAAACAATTACGGTAAACTCTTGAGGTGTTATTTTGAATAGCTTCATAAGATAATCTCCTAAAGGCATCATAATCATAAAGTCCACAATATGTGTGAAGTTCATTGCAGCCAATAGGTACAAAATCCAAGTTTTCCCAAATACTTTTTTCATGAAGATATTGATGAGGCAGCTTGCATGTTTAATAGCTAGTCACGCATCTTATCCAACCAATCACTCAAGAGCTTAGCTTCGTCATCAGATAATGAATAATGAGCACTAAATGAGTTATTAAGTGTATGGGTCATTTCATTCACAACCTTTAGACCTATATCTGTAATTTGAACGTAAATTACCCTTCGATCTTCAGTACACCTCTCTCTGCATACAAGCTCCTTTTTTTCAAGCTTATCAATTAATCGTGTCGTATTTGGGGTTTTATCCAACATACGAGATTTTATTGATTGAATGGTATGCGCTTTTGGATAAACTCCTTTCAAAATTCGCAATACGTTAAACTGCTGCAGTGATACATCAAAAGATCTGAGTAGTTCGGATTGTTGTGATTGAATCCAAAGTCCTGTATAAACGATATTTATCAAGGCCTTTTGTTGAGGTGACTTAAAGGATTTTTGCTGGATAGATTCTTCTATATTCACTCAACAAATATATTACATGTAAATTAATTATATGGAAACAAAAAAGCTCGGTACTAAACTTCCCGAGCTTTTTTGCCTTAAACCTTCTACCCCTTTTGGTTTATACAAATGTTGCATTAAATTCTATGAGTCCTTAATCAAACTCTATTTTGAGTCATAAGGTGCACAAATTGAGGAATAAGACGTTCTATTATCTTAATAATGTGAGTAGATTTTCTTAGTTGCTACCTTTCCATTAGCCAACTCAACATTTACAATGTAGACGCCTTTATTTACGAATGGCAAACTATAGTTTGTACTTTGAATGTTCTCTTCAAGCACTAATCTTCCATTCATATCTAATATCTGTAGTTTATTAACTTCTATACTTCCTTGAATGTGAATGTACCCTTGAGAATTGAATATTGTCATATCCAAGTCTTCAATTGAGACAATACCTGTTGGGTCTCCAACAGCACTATCTTGATGAATAGTATCAGTCGTAGAAGGGCTAATATCATCTGAAAAACCAGGGTCAATAGCCGTTAATTTATGGTTGATTACCACTGAGAATCTATCAGAAATTATTCCAGTAGAATCTACTGTGAACGTATACTCAATGTCTTTGCCTAACAATACACGAGTATTCTCCTCAGAATCAACTAAAAACGCTTTATAGTTGGCTGGCCAATTATGAAGTGAATCTAAAGAAATAGTATGTTCTCCTGTTGTCCATGCATCCACTCCTAATTGAATAACTTTTGTTTCTCCCAGTGATAAGTGCGGAAGCCCTTGGATACTAACCTCCTGGTTTCCAACCATTGAATAGAACGATATAGCGGGATGTGCTTTTAACTTTTTAGCGTCAAATAATCTATCAAATCCATCTGTTGCATCCGAAACAAAACCTATTAAGACTTGGTTAAAATCATTATTCTCATTTGTAATGTTTAACCACATTCTTTTTCTTTCATCAACCCCTTGGCTAAAGAACTTATTGTTGTTCCCTTCTACGCGGTAATCATTCTTAAAAGTAATAGTAGGATTAACCGCCCCTGACTCAACAAAAATTCCCTGACCAACAACTATGTAATCATCTGGCTTCTCATTAGAGTTACCTGAAGTTGCTCCCATGGCAGTCCATGTACCATAATCAGTACTTGTATTACTTCCACCAGCTTGTGCGGTATGATGATCCCAGAGATAGATTGCACCAGCAATACCAGCATTATCATTGATGAAGTCTTGACAACGAATTGCACTTGGATAAGGGTTACCAACCAATATATGATCGCCTACACCTGCCGTTACTTGCAATGATACATTCCCGTTATTCACCTGTCCTTCAAACACGCGTGTTTCTGAAGCATGAGAAATACCTATACTTCCAGTGGTGATATAACCTCGACCTGGTATCATTACTGAAGATGAAGATTGTGAAGACCAATTTTGAATAGACTCATCATAAAAGTAGAAGTCTGTTGTGTTTGAACCCACAAAAACATCTCCCATAGTAGCGTTTTGCATTGGCGAACTCCAATATTGATATCTCGTATCATCAATCAAAATCCCAGTGTTTCTCTCAACTTTGTAAGAACCTGTACCAGTATTAGAAGCGCTTGATTTTTGGACTAAACTCGCCTTGTCTGATATATGAATAACACCATCATTGTGTATTGCATTATCAACTACCAAATTCTTTCCAGAAGCTATCGTTACCGTTACGTTAGATGCTATCGTAACATTATTGCAATATACATTGTAGTTTTCTGCATAATCACTTAAGAATATAGCATCCCAACCTTGAGTTGGAACTCCGTTCACCCAAGAATCAGATCTATAAATCTTAACATTTCCATTTCCTGGAACTCCAGCTAAATACGTTGGTTTAGAAAAGCTACAAGAACCGCACCCATTAATCGTTCCATTATTGGACATGGTATAACCCTTCCAAGTAATAATTCCAATACCATTAATCTGGCCATTGTTTGTCAAATTTCCAGCCTGGATATAACCATTGTCTAGAATATTACCATGGTTTACAAGGTTATTCCACCTCTTCTGTAACTTCAAATCTCCATATACCTCTATCGTTCCATTCGATTGATTTGTAACATGACCAGCCGACATTACTCCTTTAGAACCAATTGTAAATAAGCCTGTATTCGTCAAGTTACTATAGTTAGTTGTAGTTAATGCAGTATTGACATGCATGGATCCAGAATTGGTAATCGATCCAATTCTTAACGTACTTCCCTCTTTTGCTGTAAAACTTCCAGTATTCTGAAGCGTATGTGTTGACCAAGTTTTTTGAGTTTTGAATGCTCCTGTTCCTTCAACAGAAATATTTCCTGAATTCTGAACAATGTTTCCATTGCGAATATTCAACTCACCAAATAATTTTACACTATCACTGCTATTCTGGAAACCAAAATCAGAAATAACTTGCCCTCCATCTGCTATGTGTAAAAACGAGTTAGAACCTACAATAAAACTTCCGCTCCAATTTCCTACAACAAGTCTTCCTCCATTTGCAACATAAACTCCTCCTGAATTGGATGTTAAACCATTCTTCAATGTGATATTGTGATAAACGTAAATGGTATCAGTTGAGAAGTTCGGTGTACAATTACAACTATTTCCCCCTTGAGTAGTTGACCATTTTCCATTTACACTCTGATTGGATTGCCAATTAGCCAAAGAGTGATACTGAGCAGCTTCAGCTGACAGTTGCACCAAAAAAAATACTGTAAGTATAGAAATGAACCGTAACATGTTCTAGTTGTTTGAATGATCATCCTATACACGAAGGATTGTGCCAAACTACCAAACAATATTTTCAATATGAGCTCAACTTCGCATTTTTAAAGGGGTTTTATTCATTTTTAATGAGTAGCACAACACAGCTCATAAATCCCAAATTGGGAAAAACACATGTAGTTATTAACAAAATATGGAATTATAACACAAAAAAGGCTCGCTAAATAGCGAGCCTTTTTTATTATCAAAACCTATTTTTTTGATTACTCAACCACCAGTCGTTCTGTTTGAACACCAGCACTTGTATGCATTCTAACGATATACATTCCTGAATCGAAAGAACCTAAATCAATAAAGTAGTAAGAACCGTTAACTGATACCTCAGGAAGTACTGCTTTACCAGTCAGATCATACATTTCAATTTTCTCAATGGAAACATTTCCAACAGCATTAAATTGAACCGATGCTATTGCTGGGTTAGGGTATACATTTACAGTACTTGAGTTGAACCCTAATTCCTCTTCACCAACGAAAGCAGTATCACCAATTCCCATTGCTAGCATCAAACGTGGATGTAAATACCCTTGAATCGAATCAATGTAAGTCAACGCTTTGGTTTTACTCATATCAGGATTACTTGATAAGCCATCTTGATGAATAGCATTCGCATCATAAGAACCTCCTGTAGTTGCATTTACCGCTGCAACTAATTGTTGCAGATCAGTTAGTGACCACCACTCCCACGGAGCTCCCTGATTTTCAAACTGATTAGACTGAAGTGGTAATTCAATAGCAAATAAACCTTCTGAATTCGCATCAATAGTTACTGTACCATTAAAGTGATCGTACGTTCTATCATATAACTCACGAGCTCTAAATGTGTACGGATCATTAAAATCTGGCTTATCTTTAAACACATCATTCACTCCTAAATTATCTGCTTCTGGCATAAATGAGGCAGGTCCAGGTACTGGCACCACATCTTCACCAGTAGTTGGTACAATCACTTGACCTGTATCAAAAGGAGCAAATGGATCTCTAATACAATGTGCAGTAATCATAGGAACTGGTTTAGCTCCTCCCATCCAAGCCATAGAAGCAAGAGCTCCACCGATATTAGCTTGGGCAGTAATTGAAGCTGATACATTTTGATCTACAGGATCATTTCCATACAAATTCAACAATCCTCCAAGGCCATCAATATCACCCACTACTGTAGGGTCAATGTAAGAAGTTCCAGTCAATGGATTTAAAAACTTAGCTATCTCCGTTTCTTCAATTCTATCAAGAGTATTATAAGCTAGCGCTACATATCCTCCAGAACCTTGTCCGAATAAAGCAACATTATTAGGATCAATTCCAAAAGTAGTTGCTTGTGCCTTTGTTACACGTACCGCTCGTTTAACATCATGAATTGCTCTGTAAACTGCATTTAACAATGTTGCTCTTCTAATTACAGAACCTGTTTGGCCTGTTGCAGTTGGATTCCATCCATGTCTATAGTTTGGTGCAATTGCCACATAACCTCTTTTAGCCCATTGTCTACAAAACTCAACAGCTGCAGAGTCACTTTTAGATCCTCCAACACCACCATTGATAATAGGCGGTAAGAAATTACCTGTATGAATATATACAATCACTGGTCTTTCAGTCTCGGTATCTTCACTATCTATAGGCTTATAAACATCCATTAATAGTGTACGAGATGGGTTCGCTGCTAAATCAGAAGTTCCACCAGTTATTTTTAGCAATGTAGAGGTGTTGCTTGGGTCATAAAATGGAGCTAACCCAACAACATTTCCAGTTGCAATCAATTGCAGCACTGAATCTTTCTCTGTTGCCAATTGAGCAGCGTTCGTTTGAATATATGTAGGGTCTAATAGGCTAGTATTTCTTAAGAAATCTACATTCACCCCATAAACTACATCCGAAATCACCTCAATTTGAGAGTCATCAAAAATTTCTTCGTAGTAACGTCTTTGTGCCACTGCACTTGTTGTTAATACTAAACCAAGCGCTACCGCAAGGCATGATTGTAACTGTTTTTTCATAAGCATCATTTTAGCTAAAGATACGTGATTAATTAATTATTTCTCCAGTCAAATAAAACAGAAAAATATGCTAGTCTTCCTACTTGAGGACCACCATATACTTGATATACTCTATTGTCTAATAAATTAGAAGCTCCTACTTTAAATGTAGTATGGATTTTTGGAACAGTAAAATTTACTTGGGCATCTACAAGGTCATAAGAATCTATGAATCCTGTAAACTGAGGAGATCCTTCAAATGTGAAACCATCAATCCACTTGTAATTTACACCAAATCCAAAGTGTCCTAATGAGATACCTTTAATGTAGATTTCTCTTCCAGTTAGCCCTATATTATATTTATGTTCTGGTGTATTAAAGGCTGGAATAATTGGATCATCTACATCTGTTACTAGCTTGTTCCAGCTGTAATTGGCATTAATAGCATATCTATTTTTAATGTAGTAATTCCCTCCTAGTGAGAACCCTTGCGTTACAACAGTTTCTTTACTATTTGTTGCCAATCGGTACCCTTGAATGGCACTAGGAAAGCCGAAAGAATCAAATGTTGCATCTACACCAAACTGGAACCCAATAAAATTGGTATACCAAGAGTGGTAATAACTGGCGTCTATGTAAAGTTTCTCCAACAAAATTCCTCTATATCCAAATTCTATTGTTTTAACCTCTTCCGGTTTAATTGGATCTACATTAAAGTAGACAAGAGTATCTGTATTTAAAGTATTTCTATAGTCGGCAAAACTTTCAACTGTGATAAGAGAATCATACCCATCAAGGTTTCCTAACAAAATGGCTCTTCCAACATCATAGTTAAAGTATTGATCCGCTAAAGTTGGATTTCGGATAGCTGAAGTAAATGTCGCTCTAAAAGTGTGCTCTTCGTTCGGAGAATAAACAAATGAAATAGCAGGAGAAAAGAGGTAATCAAAGTTCTCGTTTTTATCCATTCGTATAGTAGCAGTTGTAATCAGTTTTTCGGCTAAAAACTTCTTTTGAGCGCCAACATAAACGCCATATTGGAAGTTCGTAATCTCTCTGTAAGAACTATCCGTTATAACTGTTCCACTATCTGTTCTAACCCGAGTATATTCCAATGTATCTGAGAAAATTGTTCCTTCTGTATTTGGTAAATACCATCTTGCATTCCCTCCAACTGTAATCTCTGCCCATTTTGGTTGAAACTTATATTCACCTTGTACATGATACAAAGCAGACTTATCAAAAAATCGAGAACCGTTGTCAGTAAACTTAGCGGAGGTAATCGCATCAAAGGCAGAATCAAAAGCAGCCGTATTCTCTTTATATCTTGGGTTTGCGGCAAACTCAGTATCTGTTAACTCACGGTTTTGTTGATGCCAGACCGTTAATGAGTCCTGTTGTTGAGATATCCATGGTAAATAGAAACTCTGATGCCACTCTTCCAGTGTTTCATTCTGCAAATCTGGAGCTCTATAACCTGGCAAAGACGTCACTCGCCCATTATATCTACTTGCCCAGTTTCTTTTGTAATCACTATTCCACTGTTGCTCACTGTTTACAACGTCTTGCATCCGCAGTGCTGTAGTAACAATATCATACGAATCACCAGCATCTTCATGTGTAGCGTATGCTCTTATGAACCATTTATCTTTCTTTCTAAGCTCTAATCTGTTTTGATAAAATTGGATATTCTTTAAGCTATAGCGATTATCCCCTTGATAAACAGTAGTACCCTGACTGTAGCTCGTTGAAAATATGGCCTCAACATCTTGTTTAATCTTGTAGTGAAAAGCAGCATTCAATTTGAGGTTATTAGTGTTATAATCTGCAAGGTCAACCTCGCGGTATCCTGTTCTGTAATATCTCCCTAAACCTGGATATGTTATTGAACCTATTGACCCTGACTCATCATTATTCGTTTCAGTACTTTCATCTCCATACGTATTAACTGCATCAAACCCTCCTGGGTTAGAAGCTTGGTCATCTGAGTCATCAACTGGATTATAGTTCTCTGCTTCCCAATCAAGAGCTTCGAAATAATATACGTTGAGCTTATATCCAAACTTGTCTTTTCCCTCTTTATTCTTGAAAACTTGAGCCCAACGAATTGCTCCTTCTGTCATGTTTCGTTCACCAACTTTTAGTGAGGCACTTAACCCTGGGAATGTAAATGGATCTTTTGTAGTCATATTTACCACCCCATTAAACGCTCCAGGCCCATAGAAAGCCGAACTTGCACCTGCGATGATATCTACTTTCATTACATCCAAATCTGATGCCCCCAAGAAATTTCCTAGTGAAAAGTTTAAACCTGGCGATTGATTATCTACTCCGTCAATCAATTGAAGTGAGCGAACTGGAGATGTTGAGTTAAAACCTCTAGTATTGATCACTTTAAAGCCTAATGAAGCAGAAGTCATATCTACTCCTTTCATGTTACCCAAGCTTTCATAAAAACTTCCTGATGGAGCCTCTCGAATAGCAATCACATCCATTGATTCTACTGTAAGTGGTGCTTGTTTTTCTCTTTCTGAAATACGAGATCCAACTACCTCAACAGCATCTAACATTACATTATCAGGAGCTACTTTTACGTTCACTTTCTGATCCCAACTAGTAACTTCATACTTGATCTTCTCATACCCCAAAAATGAAATCACCAAATTAATTGGTAGAGAGCGATCTGTTTGAATTTGAAAATTACCATCAATATCCGTAATAGTTCCCTCAGTAGTTCCCTCTATTACGACACTAGCGCCAATTAATGTTTCGCCAGTTTGCTTGTCTGATATCTTTCCCTTAATAACATTCTGCGCCAGTCCATTCGCCACGAATCCAACCCACAAAACCACTAAAAGGACTAGCTTTCCTAGCCCGAAAACCGTTTGGTGCATAGATAAATTTGATTGATAAAAACCACCTAAAAATAGTAGGCGTGCATACAAAATACACATTTCCAGCTGCAAAATAGAAATTCAGTGCACTTATTCGTCTAATTTAGGCAAAAAGATTCACCCTCATGAAACAACTTTTCCTTCCACAAACAGCAACAATTGTGCTCGCTGGCTGCATTACATTTGCCTGTTCAAATTCTACAGAAATGAGCACATCAACAACTCCTGCTCCTATAGCTAAAAAAGTTCCACACGAGCTAGAAAAGCATGGCGATGTAAGAATCGATAATTACTATTGGTTAAATGACAGAGAAGACCAAGAAGTAATTGATTATTTACATGCTGAAAATGAATACACTAAGGAACAATTAGCCAGTACTGAGGCCTTTCAGGAATCATTGTTTAATGAAATGAAAGCTCGTATAAAAGAAGATGACGAAAGTGTACCTTACAAGTATCGTGGATATTGGTATATAACGAAGTACGAGCCTGGTAAAGAATACCCTCAATTTTACAGAAAGCTAGACGAAAAAGATGCATCAGAAGAATTGATGGTCGATCAAAATCAATTAGCAGAAGGACATTCTTTTCATTCAATTGGAGGTTTAGGTGTTTCTCCGAACAATAAACTACTCGCATTAGGAGAAGATACTGTGAGTAGGAGAATTTATACCATCCGATTCAAAAACTTAGAAACGGGTGACTTCCTAGAAGATTTGTTAGAAAACACCACTGGAGGTGTTGCATGGGCTAACGATAATAAAACCATGTTCTATTCTCAAAAAGATGAGACATTACGTTCTTACAAGATTTTCCGTCACATTCTTGGAACTCCACAGTCCGAAGATGTAGAGATTTTTCATGAAGATGATGAAACATTCTATACAGGTGTAACAAGAAGTAAAAGTGGTGATTACATAATGATTTACTCTGGGTCTACTGTAAGCACCGAATATCAACTAATTGATGCCAACAATCCAATAGGCGAATTTCAGGTTTTCTTTCCACGTGAAAGAGATCACGAATACAGTGTAGCACATTACCAAGATCACTTCTATATTCTTACAAACTGGGAAGCCAAAAACTTTCGTTTGATGAAAACTTCTGTTGGCAACACCGATCGTTCAAACTGGGAAGAAGTCATTGCACATAGAGACGATGTATTATTAGAAGACATCGATCTTTTCAAAAACTACCTGGTGCTTTCAGAACGAAGTGAAGGTCTTTCTAAACTAAGAGTTAGAACTTGGGATGGAAAAAATGATTACTACATTCCATTCAACGACCCTGCATACGTATCTTACACCTCTATCAATAGAGAATATGACACTGATATACTTAGATACGGTTATGCATCTATGACCACACCATTTACTACCTATGACTTCAATATGACTGATAAAACTCAAGAAGTATTGAAGCAGCAAGAAGTAGTTGGAGGACATAACCCAGCAGACTATGTGAGCGAACGAATCTTTGTAAAAGCTCAAGATGGAGCAATGATTCCAATGTCTCTAGTTTATAAAAAGGGCTTAGAGCGAAATGGAAAAAACCCAACTCTCTTGTATGGATATGGCTCTTATGGAGCTGTTATTGATCCTTCGTTTAGTACTACTAGGCTATCATTATTAAATAGAGGCTTTGTATTCGCTATTGCGCACATTCGTGGAAGCGAAACAATGGGACGTCAGTGGTATGAAGATGGAAAGCTTCTGAAAAAAATGAATACGTTTACGGACTTTATTGATTGCGGTAAAGCTTTAGTAGATGAACAATTAACTTCTCCAGGTCACCTATATGCAATGGGCGGAAGTGCTGGAGGATTACTTATGGGAGCTGTCATCAATTTAGAGCCTGAACTATTCAATGGTGTCGTTGCAGCAGTTCCGTTTGTAGATGTTGTTACTACAATGCTGGATGAGAGTATTCCTCTAACTACTGGAGAGTATGATGAATGGGGAAATCCTAATGATAAAGTGTATTATGACTATATGAAATCATACTCTCCCTACGACAATGTTACTGCACAGAACTATCCAAATTTGCTAGTTACAACAGGGTTACACGACAGTCAAGTGCAGTACTGGGAACCTGCAAAATGGGTAGCTAAATTGCGAGAGGTGAAGACGGGTAACAACTTGTTACTTCTTCACACTAACATGGAAGCTGGTCACGGTGGAGCTTCTGGAAGATTTGCTTCTATTAAGGAAGTGGCCATGGAATATGCCTTTATTATGCACTTAGAAGGAATTAACAAATAATAAAAAAGGGAGGCAAAGCCTCCCTTTTTGCTTTCATTTTATACTAAACCTCTAAGCCATTTCATCATTAGCAGATGTAACGGTAATGCCTGAAATGTCTCTATCGAACATATACAAGCCTCCACCTTTTTCGCCACCAATTAATCTAAGTTTGTCTAACACTGTTCTAGCTAAAGCTTCCTCTTCAATTTGCTCGCTCACATACCACTGCAAAAAGTTATGAGTGGTGTAATCTTTGTTTGCAAGAGTCAAGTGCACCAACTCATTAATATTATTTGTAATCTCTACCTCATGATTTAAAAGCATTTCGAATAAAGCTTCTAATCCTTCAAACTGTGTTGGTGGAGCATCTAATGCAGGAACAATAGCCTGTCCACCACGCTCATTTACAAACTTCACCAACTTCAACATGTGAGTACGTTCTTCATCACTATGCCTATACATAAATGATGCAACTCCCTCAAAACCTTGCACTTCAGCCCAAGAAGCCATAGCTAAATATAACTGAGATGAATATGCCTCGTTCTTGATTTGATTGTTCAATTCTGCCTCTACTTGTTTAGATATCATGTTGATAGAATTATTCGTTATATGACTATTACAAAGGTAATATTCGTCAATTTTGAACGTCTACGATGAATACTTGTTCGTGAATTACTCCAATTCAGGGTAATTTAAATTGATTCTATGGCCAAAAGAAAACCAAAACTCCAGAATACCAAGCAGAAAATCACCAAGCGAAAACTGCAAAGAAGTATTCTCGATGCCTTCAGTCAAAACCCCAAAAAAACATTGAATTATAAACAGGTTTCTGCACTCGTTGGGGTAAAGAATGCTCATGATAGAGAACTGGTTGTAAAAGTACTGGCTGAGTTAAAAGCCAAAGAAACCTTGAAAGAAACTAGTAGGGGTAAGTTTCAATTAGCTAAACCAATGGCCTTTATTCAAGGTAGAGTCGATATGACTATGAGTGGATCTGCTTATGTTATTTCAGAACAAGTTGAAGAAGATATTTACATCCCACCAAAGTTTGTTGGCCAAGCACTTGATGGTGATATTGTTTCTGTATTCCTACTCGCTCGTAAAAAACGGAAATCTCCAGAAGGTCAAATTGTTGACATCATAGAAAGAGTCAAAACTCAATTTGTTGGAACGATAGAAGTATCTAGGAACTTCGCGTTTTTGATTCCTGACAACCGCAAGATGCAAGTGGATTTATACATACCACTTGATAAATTAAACGGAGCCAAACATGGTGAAAAAGCCGTTGGGAAATTAACCGATTGGCCAAAAGAAGCAAGCTCTCCATTTGGCGAGATTACTGAAGTGCTTGGAAAGCCGATGGAAAATGAAGTAGAAATGGCTGCTATCTTAGCAGATAAAGGTTTACCTCTACAATTTCCGAAACACGTTGAAGCTACAGCGGCTAAAATTAGCTTGAACATTCCCGAAGAAGAAATAGCAAAACGTAGAGATTTTAGACCTATCACTACTTTCACCATTGACCCTACAGACGCTAAAGACTTTGACGATGCTCTTTCTATCAAACAACTAGAAAATGGTAACTACGAAGTTGGTGTGCACATTGCTGACGTTACGCACTATGTGACCGAAGGAGATGATATTGATAAAGAAGCCGTGAGCAGAGCCACTTCTGTTTATTTGGTTGATCGCGTTGTACCAATGCTTCCAGAAATTCTCTCAAACCAAGTTTGTTCATTACGACCAAATGAAGACAAACTCACGTTTTCAGCTGTATTCGAAATGGATGAACAAGCCAATGTAGTAGATAGTTGGATTGGACGAACAGCTATTCATTCAGATAGAAGATTCACATATGAAGATGCCCAAGATGTAATTGACTCTGAAAAAGGTGATTATGCAGATGAACTAAAAATATTAAACAACTTAGCCAAAACACTTCGCTCTAATAGAATGTCTAGTGGAGCAATTGCTTTTGACAAGGTAGAAGTTCGTTTTTTGTTAGATGAAAAGAAAGAGCCAACTAGTGTTTATTTCAAGGTTCAAAAAGATGCGCACAAACTAATTGAAGAATTCATGTTGCTTGCCAATAGAACAGTAGCAAGCAGAATTGGAAAACCTAGAAGAGGTTACTCTCCAAAAACATTTGTTTACCGTATTCACGACAAACCAGATCCAGAAAAGTTGATGAATTTCAGTCAATTCATCAAGACATTTGGATATAACTATAGCTTCTCAAATCCTGATAAAGCTTCAGAAGGATTGAATAAGCTTCTACAAGAAGTTCAAGGAAAACGAGAGGAAAGTATGCTTGAAACTCTGGCCATTAGAACTATGGCGAAAGCTGAATACAGTACAGATAACATAGGCCATTATGGGTTAGCTTTTGACTATTATTCTCATTTTACCTCACCTATTAGAAGGTATCCAGATGTGATGGTTCATAGACTACTTGATAGATACCTAAGCAAAAAAGAGAAAAGTGCTAACGTCAACCATTACGAGGCTTTGTGCAAGCACAGTAGTGATATGGAACGAAAAGCTGCTGAAGCAGAACGTGAATCAGTAAAGTATTATCAAGTACTTTACATGAAAGATCATGTTGGCGAAGAATTCGATGGGGTAATTTCTGGAGTTACAGAATGGGGTATTTATATTGAATTAAACGAAAGCAAGTGCGAAGGAATGATTCGCTTACGAGATATTGAAGGTGACTACTACTTCTTTGATGAAAAGAATCATCAAATTGTAGGACACAACTCAAATAATTCTTTCCAATTAGGAGATCCAATGCGCATTAAAATCACAAAAGCGGATCTCTACAATAAGCGTCTAGATTTTGCCTTAGTAGATATGGAGGAATAACCCTACTTACTTCTCAGTAAATCCAAGAATCCCTCTAAGTAAGCCAACAATTGGCGAAAAAATCACCCAACTTAAAAAGAAGGTAATCAACAAGTTAGAAACAGTCAACAGCAAATTAGCTGTTGTACTTGATTCATACTCAATTATTTGGGAAGCTACAGGAACGAATATGAATAATACAGCCGTTCCCAGCTCTCCAATGTTTTCAGGAAAATGCCCCATACGTACCAAAAAACCAAACGTAATACCTATGATATTGTAAGGCAAAGCTATTCTCAACCCCCAATAGAGTTCTGGATTCTTTTTGTTATCGAGATTGAATCGAAAGTTATCTAACGGGTTTTTAACCTTGGCCATCTCCGAGTATACTTAATCTTGTTTAAAGGCGTTCCAACCTTGCGCCTCTAAGGTAATTTTGTTCCCGGCCTGATCTGCCATATAAACACCACTGCCTTTTTCTGTCATATGCCCAATCATTCTAATCTCGGGAATGTCCTTGATCTTCTCATAGCTATCTAACGGTAATGTAAATAGTAGTTCATAATCTTCGCCACCATTTAATGCCGCTACAGTCGGGTTGATCTTAAATTCTTCGGCAACTTGGGAGGTTACATGGTCAACTGGCACTTTATCACCATAAATAGTCGCTCCAAGATCTGAAGCTTTCGCTAAATGAATCAACTCAGACGCTAAACCATCACTCACATCAATCATTGATGTTGGTTGTAATCCTTTTTCTTCAAACAATTGAACCAAACCACGTTGAGCTTCAGGCTTTAATTGTCGTTCGAGAATATAGTCCATTCCCTCTAAATCTGGCTGAGATGATGGAGCTCCTTTAAAAACGGCATATTCCCTTTCTAAGACTTGTAGTCCCATATAAGCACCACCCAAATCTCCAGTCACGCAGATCAAATCATTCTCTTTTGCACCAGATCTGTAGGCTATTTTATCTTTTTCTACAGTTCCAATTGCTGTAACACTAATAACTAGTCCTGCTTTAGAAGAAGTAGTATCACCTCCTATTAAATCAACCTGATAAAAATCACATGCCAAGTGTATTCCAGCGTAAATTTCTTCTAGCGCCTCTACAGAAAATTTACTTGAAACACCTATACTAACCGTAATTTGGCGAGGAGTTCCATTCATGGCATAAATATCACTTAGATTAACCACTACAGACTTGTAACCCAAATGCTTAAGTGGTGCATATGATAAGTTGAAATGAACTCCTTCCAATAGCATATCTGTACTAACCAAAGTATATCTATCTCCAGAATCAATTACTGCAGCATCATCTCCTACTCCAAGTTGTGTTGTTGACTGAACCTTTTTAGCATCCTTTGTCAACAACTCAATCAATCCAAACTCACCTAATTGACTCAAATCGGTTTGTCCGCTATTCTCAAACATGTTCATTTCAATTTGTTGCAAAAGTAGCTGAATAACACTTTGTAAATCCGCTATAAATAAGGAAGAAAATTCTGTAGATACTTAAAGCTAGTTTAATCACGGTATTACTTTTGGTAAAGTCAACAGTTCTATGAGCGATTCTGATATCTATAAAAGAAGGTATGAGCGTGAACGAAAAGCACGCAAAGAAGCAGAGCAACTACTTGAGCAAAAGAGTTTAGAGCTGTATGAAACAAATCTTGCTATCGCACAGCTTAATGAACAATTAGAAAAGCAAGTTGTAGATAGAACCAGCAAACTCAAAGAAGCTAAAGATGAGCTGGAAATGATTGCCTACATTGCATCTCACGACTTAAAAACTCCTTTGCGGTCAATTTCTCATGTTTCATCTTGGCTTGAAGAAGACATCCAAGCCGGTGATTATTCTGAAGTATTCAACTATACCTCCATGCTTAAGCGCAGAGTTGAGCGCATTGAAACATTGCTAAATAGTTTAATAGAATACACAAATCTTAACCAAGAAATTCTTGATCATAGAGAAGTTGATGTTCAAGAATTAGTAACTAAGATCATCGTTCATGAAAAAGAGGGGCAAAATTTAGATTGGCAAATCAAGCCTAAACTTCCAAAAATGAAAGCCTCTAAAGTATTGTTAGAGAAAGTTTTTAAGAATCTGATTCACAATGCTATTTTCTACAACAATAAAGAGGACAAAAGCCTAAAGATTGGTTTTGAGAAACGATTAGAATCGTATCTTTTTTCTGTTTCAGATAATGGTAACGGTATTGATCCGAGGTTCTCAAAGAAGATTTTTGAACTGTTTCAAACACTTAGTCGTAAAGATGAAAACGACAGCTCAGGAATTGGATTACCAATTGCAAAGAAAATTGTGATGAGTCAAGGAGGGGATATTTGGTTTGAATCGGAACCACAAATTGGAACAACGTTCTATTTTACGTGGAAATCAATCTAAATCCCAGCATACATGAAAGGCATTGTATTTACCGAGTTTCTTGACATGGTGGATGACACCTTTGGAATTGAAGTTACCGAAGAAATCATACAAGAATCTCCAACCCTTAGCACTGGTGGTGCGTACACTGCAGTCGGCACCTATCCTCACGAAGAAATTGTTGGAATGGTAGTCGCACTCAGTAAAGCAACCAACACACCTGTTCCCGCACTTATTGAAGCTTTTGGAAAGCATCTATTTGGGGCTTTAGCAAAATCACATCCACACTTCTTGAGTAAGGCAGGAAGTCTATTCGACTTTTTAGATTTAATCGAACAATACATTCACATAGAGGTGAAAAAATTGTATCCAGATGCACAACTTCCAAGTTTCGAAACGCTTAGTAAGGAAGAACATAAAATGGAAATGATGTATCACTCTGAAAGATCTATGGCTGATTTAGCCGTTGGGCTAATCAATGGAGCAGCAGAAAGATTCAACGAAAATGTAACTGTTACACTTGCTGATCAAACCTCAGAACATAACGGAAAGCAAGTTAAAATCACGATTGAACATAGTACATAAACTATTATTAACCCTTCGTGTTTAGATAGCATGAAGCAATACGTAATTGTAGGAGGAAGTAAAGGTATTGGCGCAGCCATCACGAAAAGCTTAGCAAACGAAGGGCACCGTATTCTAGTAATTTCAAGAACAGTAGGAGAAATTGGAGGTTTGGTAGGAGTAGATCATATCCCTGCTGATGTTACATCAATAGATTTCAATAAATTATCATTACCCGTAAGCATAGATGGACTGGCATACTGTCCTGGTTCCATCAATCTAAAACCTTTTCACAGATTCAAACAAGTAGACTTCGATCACGATTGGCAAATCAATGTACAAAGTGCCGTAAAGTGTATTCAAGCCTGTTTACCTGGGCTTAAAGAATCAAAAGGGTGTGTGGTTTTATTTAGTACAGTTGCAGCCCAAACTGGAATGCCATTTCACAGCAGTATTGCTATGGCTAAAGGTGCTATTGAAGGACTTACTAGAAGTCTTGCTGCCGAATATGCACCCACACTACGATTCAATTGCATTGCTCCAAGCCTAACCAATACTCAACTTGCCAGTAGATTATTAAGTAGCCCAGAAAAAGAAGAAGCCAGTGCTAAAAGACACCCATTACAATCTGTTGGGCAACCAGAAGATATAGCAGCTATGGCCAAATTCCTTCTTAGTGATAGCAGTAAATGGATTACTGGTCAGGTAATTGGAATTGATGGAGGAATGGGATCTCTCAAAACGATATAAACATGTCATTGCATACTTTTTCATTGAAGGATCTAGCCAATTGGCCAAATAGAAAACGTGCTCATTTCTTCAATACAATGAGCGGATATAAACCAGTGCACCTTCTCGGGACAACAAGTGATCAAGGCAAACAAAATCTAGCTGTATTTTCTCAAGTAATGCATATTGGAGCAAACCCTCCTATGTTGGGTGTTCTATTTCGGCCTGCCACTGTTCCTAGACATAGTCTAGTAAATATTCGTAATACCGGCTTTTTCACCTTGAATCATGTGACTAATAGCATGATAGAACAAGCGCATCAAACAGCAGCAAAATATGACGAATATGAAAATGAGTTTGAAGCCGTGGGGCTATCCTCTCGTTTAAATGAAACTCACCCCGCTCCTTTTGTTGCCGAAAGTCCCGTCCAAATCGGGCTTAAGTTCAAAGAAGAAATTTTAATCCAGAGTAACCAAACTATATTAGTAATTGGTGAAATCATTGACGTAACGCTAGATACTTCAGCCATTCGAAATGATGGATATGTTGATTTAGCATCACAAGAAATAGTCTGTTGTACTGGGATGGATGCTTATCATCTTCCCCTAAAAGTGAAACGTTTATCCTACGCTGAACCGACAACTCTTACAGTAGAACTAGCTAAAGAACTGTTTTAATTGATGAAGCCCTCAGTTACCATTTTCTGGCACAGACGCGACCTCCGTATTAGTGATAATGCTGGTCTTTTTCACGCACTAAAAGAACAAGTAAACGTCTTACCCATCTTCATTTTCGATAAAAATATCCTCGATAAACTTGAAAATAAAAAAGATAGAAGAGTTACGTTCATTCACAAGCAACTAGAAGTTCTACAAAGTCAACTGATAAATCTTGGAAGTGCCCTAAGAGTGTTTTATGGCTACCCAGATGATGTATACAAACAGTTAATGGCTGAGTACGATATTCAGCAGGTATATACCAACCATGACTATGAGCCTTATGCAAACCAACGTGACGAAGAAATAAGAGGATTGTTACTAGCCAACTCTATTCCTTTTCACACTTATAAAGATCAGTGCATTTTCGAAAAAAATGAAATTGTTAAGGATGATGGTAAGTGGTATTCAGTTTATACTCCATATTCTAAAAAGTGGCTAAAAACAGTAACACCAAACCACTTAGAAAGTTACCAAAATCAAGATTACTTCGCATCTTATCTAAAAACAGAATCATGCTCCATTCCAACACTGGAATCAATGGGGTTCATTGAGACAGCAGATCATCTTCCCGATTTAATAATCAACGATACTACCCTAAAGGAATATGCTGATAAGCGAGATATTCCTTCAATAAAGGGTACATCACGTATTAGTATGCATCTGAGATTTGGAACCGTAAGTATCCGTGAATTAGCCCGTAAAGGAATGGATTTAAGTCCAAAATGGCTTAATGAGTTGATTTGGAGAGATTTTTATATGATGATTCTATATCACAACTCACATGTTGTTCAGCATGCGTTCAAACCTCAGTACGATAGAGTTGAGTGGAGAAATAATCGTGAAGAGTTTGAAAAATGGTGCCAAGGAAAAACGGGGTACCCACTTGTTGATGCGGGTATGCGAGAGTTGAATACAACTGGATTCATGCACAACAGAGTTCGAATGATTACCGCAAGTTTTTTAGTAAAACATCTCCTAGTAGATTGGAGATGGGGCGAGGCATATTTTGCAGAAAAATTGAACGACTTTGAGGTTTCTTCCAACAACGGAGGTTGGCAATGGGCTGCCAGCTCTGGGTGCGATGCAGCACCGTATTTTCGGGTATTTAACCCAGAACTTCAGATGAAAAAGTTCGATCCAGATTTTCTATACATAAAAAAGTGGGTACCTGAATATCAAGAACTAGCCTATCAACAAAGCAAAATTGTAGATCACAAATTTGCGCGTGAGCGTGCCCTTAAACGATACAAAACTGCTCTAAACTGAAATACAGCCATTTGAGCATAATTGAATTCAAAACAATAGGTTGTTATTTAAAATTTACGAACCTATATTTGAACAAATTTTTCATCATCATCCCATCGCTTAACATGAAATACTATGCTCTATCCTTTCTATTTATCCTATGCTTTTTATGCCTAGGGTCAGTAGTAATGGAATACCCACATAGTTACCCATTCTTAGATCAAGTAGTATCAGATCATACGGAAAGCATTGATAGAGTGGGGAACGACATTAAAATCTATACCATCCAATCTTACGAACTGGAAAAAGAACTAAAACAACTACTCGAAATTCACGAAAAAACAGCGTATTTAACAGAGCACAAAGATGCCACGTGCACCATTTATCAAATTGCCGATGGTCAACTTCAAATCACTATTTCGCCAAATGGAGATGGACTCGGAGTAGATTTAGAAGCTGAAAACATTTTAAACTGTAATGAAGAGTTAGTTTCATGTTGTTTAGATTGGTTAGATGCAGAACAGACGAACTGCTTGACATTACGTAATATTAGTGGATACTACCAAGCATTTACAGAAGATTGTTAACACAAAAAAGCCCCAACTTAATGTTAGGGCTTTTCAACTTTATTGTATCTGAACCTCTTATCTCTTCAAAATTGCCTCTACACCAGGTAGTGCTTTTCCTTCTATCAGCTCAAGTAATGCTCCACCTCCAGTTGAAACATAACTTACGCGTTTTGCCAACTCATATTTATTAACAGCAGCAACACTATCACCACCACCAACTAAAGAATATGCTCCATTTTCTGTAGCTTTTGCCACCGCTAAAGCAGCTTCTTTTGTTCCTTCCGCAAATGCATCAAACTCAAACACTCCCATTGGACCATTCCATAAAATGGTTTTACTAGCCTCAATGCATGACTCATTCTTAGCAATAGCATCTGGGCCTACATCTAAGCCCATCCATCCATCAGGAATAGCATTAGTAGGAACTGTTTGACTATTAGCTTCTGCTGCAAAGTTATCTGCTGCAACAGTGTCACTTGGAATGATAATTTCTACTCCTAGCTCTTCTGCTTTAGCCAACACCTTCTTCGCTGTTTCAACATAATCTTCTTCTACCAAAGAACTTCCCACTGTTCCACCTTGTGCCTTGGCAAAAGTATAAGCCATACCACCTCCAATAATCAAGTGGTTGATTTTAGGAAGTAAATTTTCTATGATTCCAATTTTAGACGAAACCTTTGCTCCTCCAATAATAGCAGTATAAGGAGTTTCAGGATTGTCCATTACCGTTTTTACACTCTCAAGTTCTCCTGCCATTAAGTACCCAAAACAAGCTTCTTCTGCAAACTGAGCAATTACAGCGGTTGAAGCGTGAGCTCTATGCGCAGTTCCAAATGCATCATTTACATATACATCACCAAGGCTAGCTAGTTCTTTAGCCATAACCTGATCCCCAGCCGTTTCCTCTGCATAAAAACGAAGGTTCTCTAATAGCAACACCTCTCCTGGTTCTAATTCTGCTGCCGCATTTACTGCTGCCTCACCTCTACAATCGTCTGCAAATAGTACTTGCTTTTCTAGCAAGTCGCTCAAATGGTAAGCTAAGTGCTTTAACGAAAACTTCTCTTCTGGGCCATTCTTAGGTCTCCCTAAATGAGACATAATAATCAGACTTCCGCCTTTTTCTAAAATCTTTTTCAGCGTTGGGAGCGCTGCTCTCATACGTGTGTCGTCAGTAATTTCAAAAGCATCGTTTAATGGTACGTTAAAGTCCACTCTCACAACTGCCTTTTTTCCCGTAAAATCAACTGCATCAATGGTGCGCATAGTAATCGGTTTTTCTTAGTTTAACACCATTCAAAGGTGAAACTTTTTCATGAGTTTAAGTGCATCAATTCTCTTTGTATCCCTGCAATTGAATTAGCTATTTTTGGCCCATGCGCTTCGAAGATGTTATAGGACATGATTCCATTAAAACTCAACTAAAACAAGGTATTACCAGTGGTAGAATTAGCCATGCTGTTATGTTTACTGGTATTACTGGTACAGGTATCTTACCTATGGCCTTGGCTTATGCGAGCGAACTAATTGTACATCATTCCGAAAACAAAGAGGCCGCAAGAAATAATTGCGATAAGCTAATCCATGCAGACCTACACTTAAGCTACCCTGTAAACACAACAAAACAAGTGACTAAAGATCCAAAGGCTCTGGATTTTATTCACTCTTTTCGTGAAGCCTTTTTGGCAAACCCATATCTTTCAGTTAACGATTGGCTTGAGCATTTAGGTATTGAACGTAAGTCGGCTTTAATTAACGTACATGAGGCTGCTTCCATAAATCGCCAATTGCAGTTAAAAGCTTATGAAGGTGGTTATAAAGTGATGGCTATTTGGTTGCCAGAGCGCATGAATCAACAAGCAGCCAACAAGTTGTTAAAGCTATTGGAAGAACCGCCAGCAAAAACGGTATTTGTGTTAGCTTGTGAGCAACCCGATTTGTTGTTACCTACCATTATCTCTAGGGTACAAATAGTTCGGCTACCACCTCTACCAACCAATTTGTTAGCTGAAAAAATCGCAATTCATTATCAATTAGGTGCAGAAGAGGCAAACTCTATTGCGACCTTAGCAGAAGGTAGTTATACCAATGCTATTCACACAATAGACGCTCCAGAAGGAGAGGAAACATTCAAGAATCTGTTTCAAGATTGGATGCGTTTTCTCTATGCCAAAAAGATTTACGACATTTTATCGTTTACAGAACAAATTAGCAAGTATAGCCGCGAACAGCAAAAGCTGTTTTTAGCCTACGGATTACATATTTTTAGAGAATGCCTAATCATGAACTATGGTACTGACTCGTTGCAACGCTTAAACGATTCGGAACGACAGTTTGTGAACAAGTTTGCTCCTTTCATCAATTCTGCCAATGCCATGCAAATGGTACACGAATTCGAAGAAACTGTAACTCATATAGATCGGAATGCCAATGCAAGAATCATATTCTTAGATCTATCGTTGCGAGCAATGAAGCTGATTCGTGTAAAACCCACGGCAGCCTAGTTTTTTTAATAGGGCTTTGTACCTAAATTTGATTTTTAAAGCGTTTATAAATAAACCTGTCTAAAGAGAAGTAAGAATATGGGATGTGGAAATTGCTCATCCGGAGGATGTAGTAGCT
The DNA here is from genome assembly GCA_002429085.1 of Flavobacteriales bacterium UBA6049. GTDB lineage: Bacteria > Bacteroidota > Bacteroidia > Flavobacteriales_G > Salibacteraceae > UBA6049. The sequence goes on along the minus strand of DIYR01000166.1, from coordinate 1,640 downwards.
CGGCAGGTTGCGGAAGTAATGGATCTTGTGGCACGTGCAGTGTCAGCAAATTAGACGTATTTAATTGGCTTGCTGGAATGGAGTTACCATTTGGGCAAAAGTCATTCGATATAGTTGAAGTTTATTTCAAGAATACACGAAAAGAGTTCTTTCGCAACTCTACGGGACTAGAATTAACGAAAGGCGAACCCATTGTTGTTGAGTCAGCAAGTGGTTACGATATAGGTCGAGTAAACCTAACTGGCGAACTTGTTCGCTTTCAGATGCAAAAAAGAGGAGAACATCCTTCTGGAAAAGATCTCCGAAAAATAATCCGCAAGCCTTCGCAAGAAGACTTAGATAAATGGCATGAAGCTAGAGAACTTGAAAAAGAAACCATGCTTCGTTCTCGCTTGATTTCTAAAGAGCAAAAGCTTCAGATGAAAATCAGCGATGTTGAATATCAAGCCGATCGCACTAAAGCTACTTTCTATTACACTGCCGATGAGAGAGTAGATTTTAGATCGTTGATACGTGTATTAGCAGATCAGTTCAAAGTACGTATTGAGATGCGCCAAATTGGTGCTAGACAAGAAGCGGGTCGTTTAGGAGGTATTGGGTCTTGTGGACGCGAATTATGTTGTTCTACTTGGTTAACAGATTTTCGATCGGTCTCAACCAGTGCAGCGCGTTATCAGCAATTGTCAATCAACCCATTGAAATTGGCAGGACAATGCGGCAAGTTAAAGTGCTGTTTGAATTATGAGTTAGATTCTTATTTAGATGCTCTCAAAAACTTCCCTGATGCCAATACAAAACTAGACACCAAAAAGGGACGTTCTTATCACGTAAAGTCTGATATCTTCAAGCAATTGATGTGGTTCAACTATGCAGAAGAGCCGTCAAAGTTTATTTGCTTACATATTGATCGTGTAAAAGAGATCTTAGAGATGAATGGCCAAGGTCAAAAACCTCAAGATTTGGAAGAGTTCCAAGAACAATTAGAGCCTCTTGAATCAACACGTGAACCAGATATAGAAAACGTGGTTGGCCAAGATAGTTTGACACGTTTCGACAAAGAGCTTAAGCAGAAAAAACGTAGGAAGCCTTCCCGTAAAAAAGGGAATGCACCACAGAAAGGCACCAGTCAAAAAGGTGATCGTCCGGTAAAAGCTAAGAAAAAAGTAAGTGCTCCTTCTCAAAAAGCCAAGAAGGAAAGTGGAGGGCAAAAAACATCTAAGAATAATCAACGACCAAAGGGTCAAGGGCAAAATTCGAATAACAAAAAACGAAAACAGCCTAATACAAATCATAAAACGAAACCAACGCCTAAAAAAGAAGGATGAAAAGATCTGCCATATTAGGTATTGTTCTGCTATTCGTAGCAATTACATCTTGCGATAAAGGAATTGTGTTTCAACAAGTATCTGATTTTCCTAATGGAAAATGGAGTTTTCAAGACATCAAATACTTTGAAGCTAATATTTCTGATACCCTTAACCCGCATTTACTGTTGGTAGACTTGAGAAATACGACAGCCTATGAGTATAGCAACATGTGGCTGTTTATAACTCAAATTAACCCAGATGGCACAAGCCAAACAGATACTGTAGATTGCCCATTAGCGTTACCTAGTGGAAAGTGGCTTGGAAAAAGTGCTG
>DIYR01000115.1 GCA_002429085.1 Flavobacteriales bacterium UBA6049 | reverse complement strand
CCTTCCTTTAACTAGATCATTAGTCTTCCCTATCAATAATGTTAGTATTGTTAGTGCCTCTACATTAGTTGGAATCTTCTGGTTTAAAGAACACAAAACTCGTTTGAATTGGGTGGGCGTATTATTCGCTGTGGCTGCCCTACTTTTGTTACTATGGGAGACATAAAAGATACCTTTACCACTATTCTTAAAGAAGGAACTTCTCTTTACAAAGAAAAAGGTAGTAAGTTCATTGGATATGCCTTTCATGCAGCCAACGAAGAAGACGCTAAAATTGGTTTAGAAGAAATACGGAAAGAACACCATCAAAGTCGCCATGTATGCTATGGATACATACTTGATCTTGAAGAGCAAATAGTTCGCGCAAATGATGATGGTGAACCAAGTCATTCGGCTGGAACTCCTATATTAAATCAAATAAAATCTGCAGAACTTGTACAAACTGTTGTTGCAGTAGTTCGATATTTTGGAGGAACAAAGCTTGGTGTAAGTGGTTTGATTACTGCATACAAATCGGCTGCTAAAGACGCGATTGATCAGGCTTCATTCAAAACCATTTACAAAACTACAGAAGTAATTGTGACAGTACCATTTGATGATGTAAACGCTGTTATGCGTATTACTAAACGTGATGAAGTAGCTATTACCGACCAAGTATACACAGATCAATGTTCAGTGCACCTAAACATTAGGGATGGCGTCTTAGACCAGTTAGTCAAGCAACTCAAAACATTGCATAGAGCTCAAATCAGAGTAGCCGGAGAACTGTTAGAATAAATCGTACATTCACTTATTGGCAAATCACTAATATTATGAAAGAACTCAAACTTCTTTTTGCATTATCTATCTACTTCATATCCGTTTCATTTGGACAGAAGAATGAAGGATCAGAAGACAGTTTCTATCCAGAAAAGCCAAACACATATCAATTCAGTGAATATAAGCAGCACCTACTTCTCAATGAGCATAAAGAAGATGTAGAGTCGAATCTTGAAACTGTAATTCATAGCATTACTGGATCACACGAACACTATTCCTTATCGGTTAATGGCTTACCTATTTTCAATGCTTATTACAGTATTCATCGTTCAAAAGATGCTGTAAGGGTTCAATTAACAGATTTAAATTTTTCTAAAAAAGAAACTACTCCCAATCAAAATGCATGGATTCTACATGAAGGCAACTTAATTGGTGTGCTCATAGACACCATTCAAGTTGGATTTGATGTTCCTAGGGTTAGAATTCAATCTGACAAATTAAGAGAAGAGTACTCATGGTATTTAGGAGCAAAAAGTCAACATGAAACGGCTACTGGAAATATATTCTTACCTGATCCAGTAACCAGTGCAAATACATCCTACGGTGGTACCTACCTTGATTTTAATGATGCCAATACTACTGAGTTAGAAGATCAACTAAAAAGTGCAATGCTAGACGTCACCTTAGACAATGGTACATACATATTGAAAACCGATTACGTAGAAATCAGAGAACACTCACCTCCTACTATAGATCCTGCGACCAGTGCAACTCCAGAATTTAATTTTAATCGCTCTGAATCTGGGTTTGAAGATGTGAATGTATTGTATCACATTACAGAATACCAAAAATACGTACAACAACTCGGCTTCACTAATCTCGCCAACTTCCCTGTTCCTTGCGATGCCCATGGTTTTAACGGAGAAGATCAAAGTGCATTTATCTGGAGTCCACAACAATTAATCTTCGGAGAAGGTGGTGTGGATGATGCTGAAGATGCTGATGTTATAGTTCATGAATATGGACATGTACTCTCGTTCAACGCTGCTCCTAATACTGTGGTAGGAAACGAAAGAAGAGCAATTGATGAAGCTCTAGGTGATTACATGGCTGCTTCCTTTTCTAAAACTATATCAGAACTGAATTATTGGAAAGTATTCAATTGGGACGGTCATAATGAATTTTGGCCCGGAAGAGTAGTTACTTCTGGTGCTCATTACCCAGAAGACTTAGTAAACAACTTATATGGTGATGCTCCATTATGGAGTGCTTCTATTATGGACATTGAGCTTAATATTGGACGAGATGTAACACATCGAATACTTTTTGAAAGCATGTACTCTTGGTTTCCCAATATGACAATGACCGATGCTGCCAAGCTATTTATTGATGCTGATTCAAACTTGAACAATGGGGCAAATTACCCTTATATATCTCACCTCTTTGTTGATAGAGGTTTTATAGATTCTTCAACAGTAGAACGTCCTAATGATATTGTAACATCAACTAGTAATGAAATTGTAGAGCTTAACTCTATTAAAATTCTATCTAGTAATCCTGCCTCACTAGCTTCACCATTTAAGTTCGAATGCAAAGATGCTATTGAACTAATTGCCTACAATGTTCAAGGTAAGCAGGTATTCCTAAAATTATTTGCACCTGGAATTCACTCTATTGAACTTCCAAGTAAATCGGGAATTTACTTGTTTCAGTTCATTTCAGGTGATGGAGTTAGTCAATTTCACAAGCAGGTCGTTTATTAATTAAAGAATTGTTCAAAACAAGCCTCAATATGAACAGGAGGTTTTGTTGGCTTTCCGTTAGCAGCAGAAACAAAAACTAAGGTTGTTTCTCCCTTAACAAGTTCAACCGACTCTTGATTAAAAACACTGTATTCAAACATTATTCGAATACCCGGTTTCTGACTAATTTTAGTTTCAATTCTTAACTCATCATCATAAAATGCTGGTTTAAAATACTTCGCTTTGTATTCTAGTACAGGAAGTAAAATTCCATCGTCTTCTAATTCTTTATATGTAATCCCCAAGGATCTCAATGCTTCAACCCTAGCTACTTCAAAATAGGTGGCATAATTTCCATAATACACATACCCCATTCTGTCGGTTTCGGCATATCTAACTCTTAATTTATAACTGTGTTGAAACATTAACTAAACGTTTAGATAAGCTTTTCAATTCTTGAACCTAATATTAAAAGAAAAGCAAACCATCAATGTTTGTTTGTTGGAAGAAATAAACACAACACAGTGAATAGGAGGCCATAATTCTCTCAACTAACTGACGTTCAACCATGAGCATGTAACGTATGGTACATATGACATTTTATCCACAAAAAATTAACATCATTAACCGTCAGGAAGTTACGATGTACAGCGACTTACAGCGTATTCAGTAGGAGTCAAAAAAAAATGGAATTCAAGTCTAACGCGCCTTTTTTTTTCACTTTTTTCTATCCACATTTGTCCCACCTTGTTGCTAGGGTCACTCAATGAATGGTCTCCCCATGATCATGACTTGTTGCACTGTGCATCTTGGAACTAAACATTCAAAGTTTAACTAAAAATTAAGGGAGTAATTACTATGAGTAAGCCACATGAGAAGGTTTGGGAAAACTGTCTGTCTGTTATCAAGGATAATGTAAGTCACCAGAGTTTCAAAACGTGGTTTGAACCCATTAAACCGGTTAGTATTAAAGGTAACACCCTAACAATTCAAGTTCCAAGTCAATTCTTTTACGAGTGGTTAGAAGAACATTACATCACTTTACTGAAAAAAACTATCAAGAAAGAATTAGGTTCAAGCGGATCTTTGGAGTATTCCATTATCATGGATAACTCTTACAATAAGCCCTCTAAAGGTGGTCAGCAAACCATGAGAGTACCAACCACCCATCGTAGCGCTATGAAAAACCCTTCTGTAGCTATGCCTGTAGAAGTTGGTGGGCAACGTGGTATTA
>DIYR01000109.1 GCA_002429085.1 Flavobacteriales bacterium UBA6049 | reverse complement strand
GGATGAGCTGAAAAACCAGGTAACTAAAACTACTTCGGCTTATTTTGAGCCTACCATCGATTATGTTATTGTAAAAATACCACGTTGGAACTTTGAGAAATTCCAAGGAGCTGATACTCGCTTAGGCTTGCAAATGAAGGCCGTAGGAGAGGCGATGGGTATCGGGCGTAATTTCCAGGAAGCCTTACAAAAAGCTTGTCAGTCATTAGAGATAGGCCGTAATGGACTTGGAGCTGATGGCAAAGAACTGAGAGATCAGGATCAAATATTACATAGCCTGGGACATGCATCTTGGAATAGGTTATTCCATTTGTATGATGCCATTAAACTGGGTATTCCATTTAAAACTATTCGTGAGATCACGAAAATTGATCCATGGTTCTTGCACCAGATTGAAGAATTGATCTCATTAGAAAAAACAATTCAAAAACATACCGTTGAAGATATCCCATCTAGCTTGATGTTAGAAGCTAAACAACGTGGGTATGCCGATCGACAAATTGCTCATTTACTTGGGTGCTTAGAAAGTAAAGTCCATGCTAAGCGTAGAGAGCAAAATATCAATCGTGTCTACAAATTGGTAGACACTTGTTCAGCAGAGTTCCCGGCTGAAACACCTTATTACTACAGCACATTTGAGTATGAGAATGAAAGTGTAGTTACTGACAAGAAGAAGGTTGTTATTCTGGGATCAGGGCCAAACCGAATTGGACAGGGGATTGAGTTTGATTACAGTTGTGTACACGGAGTATTAGCGGCCAAAGAATGTGGCTATGAGACTATCATGATCAATTGTAACCCAGAGACCGTGTCAACTGATTTTGATATTGCTGATAAGCTATACTTTGAGCCTGTATTCTGGGAGCACATTTACGATATCATTGAGCATGAAAAACCGGAAGGAGTTATTGTTCAGCTTGGTGGTCAAACAGCGTTGAAATTAGCTGAAAAGCTCAATCGTTATGGAATCAAAATCTTTGGCACAGGCTATGAAGCGCTTGATATGGCTGAAGATAGAGGTACATTCTCTACCTTATTGAAAGATCTTGGTATTCCATATCCAAAATACGGTTCAGTTGATTCGGCTGATGAAGCGATTGAACTATCACGTGAACTAGGATTTCCATTGCTTGTACGCCCAAGTTATGTTCTTGGAGGGCAGAGCATGAAGATTGTGATCAATGAAGATGAATTAGAAAAGCATGTGATCAATATTTTGAGAGACATGCCTGATAATAAAATCTTGTTGGATCATTTCTTAGATGGTGCTATCGAAGCAGAAGCAGATGCTATCTGCGATGAAAAAGACACCATCATTATTGGAATTATGGAACACATTGAACCAGCAGGCATTCACTCAGGTGATAGCTATGCTGTGCTTCCTGCTTTTGATATGTCTGAGGATGTGATCAACCAAATCAAAGAATATACGGAGAAGATTGCGGTAGCTCTAAAAACTAAAGGGCTAATCAATATTCAGTTTGCTGTGAAGGATGGAATTGTATATGTAATTGAAGCTAATCCACGCGCGTCTAGAACAGTACCATTTATTGCGAAAGCCTACAAACAACCATATGTGAATTGGGCTGCTAAAGTAATGATGGGCGAAGCGAAGGTAACGGACTTTACATACGATCCGAAACGAGAAGGATTTGCAATAAAGATTCCAGTATTCTCATTTGATAAGTTCCCGAATGTAAATAAGGAATTAGGTCCTGAGATGAAATCTACGGGAGAAGCTATTCGCTTTATTAAGCATTTGAGAGATCCATTCTTTAAGAAAGTATACTCAGAGAGAAATCTATATTTAAGTAGATAGATGACGTACACTGCAGATGTAGTTGGCTTGCTGAGAACACTAGCCATTATTTTTCTTGTTTTCTGGGGATTTAGAATCATCGGAAGATATATACTTCCATGGTTAGGCAAATGGGCAATAAGAAAAGCTGGTCAGCGTATGCAAGATCAGGCAAATGTCAATTTTCAGCAGAGACAGGACAGAAGAGAAGATGTTATTAAAGACGATGGTAACGTTAAAATCAGCAAAACAAAACCTAGTCCAGACGAAGGTGAATTTGTAGATTTCGAAGAAATCGACTAAAACGGAAGAAGCTCATGAATGGTTTTAAACAAAAATGGATGCCACACCTACTAGCCATTGGGCTATTCGTGGTTTTAAGTGTAGGATTTTTTCCGAAGGTATACCAAGGCTATGTGCTAAAACAAGGTGATATCATCTCATGGGTTGGTATGTCGCGAGCTATTTTAGATTTCAGAGAAGCATATGATCAGGATCCACTATGGACTTGGAGTGCCTTTTCTGGAATGCCTGCATATTTGATCAGTGCTAAATCTAACGGTAATTTAATTGCTAGTGTTCTGGAGTTACGTAAAGTATTCCCACCTCCGGTATTCTACTTTTTGGCTTTAATGATCAATATGTACATTTTGTTAATGTCTCTAAAGGTTAAGCCAGGTTTAGGAGCAATAGGCGCTGTATCATTTGCATTTTCATCATTTTTTATGGTTTCCATAGAAGCTGGACACAATACAAAGATTCATGCCGTATCTTATATCCCACTCATTATTGCAGGAATAGTGTATTTGTGGAATAAAAAATACCTGTTGTCCTTGCTGGTATTTGCAGTTGGTTTAAGTCTTCAAATAAAGGCTAATCACCTTCAAATAACTTATTATACGGCTATTACGGTTGGTGTTGTTTCGATTTTCTCATTAGTGAGACTGATCCAGAATAAAGAAATCGATGCTATCTGGAAATCAGCATTGGTTCTTGTTGTAGGAAGTATTTTAGCATTAGGAACTAACGTTACAAACCTTTGGTCTACTTATGAATATTCCCAAAGTTCAACAAGAGGAAAATCTGAGCTAACCAAAATGGTTAATGGAGAGTCAAATGCGTCTTCTCAAAGTGGTGCATTAGACAAAGATTACATAACAAGTTGGAGTCAAGGAATTGGCGAGACTTGGTCACTGGTGTTCGCTAATGCAAAAGGAGGAGCAACGGGAAATCTAGGAGCTTACCCTGATGCATTGAAAGATGTGAACGGTCAATTCAAACAATATGTAGCTCAATCTAATGCTTATTGGGGAAATCAGCCTTTTACCTCGGGTCCCGTGTATGTGGGTGCAATCATTGCATTATTGTTTTTGCTTGGTGCTATAACTGTAAATCATTGGTTAAAATGGCCTTTGGTATCAGTTACAATTTTAGCGTTGATGCTTGCATGGGGGAAAAATTTCATGTGGCTCACAGATTTGTTTATCGATAACTTCCCAATGTATAACAAGTTTAGAACTGTTACAATGTGGCTAGTTATTGTTGAGTTTACCATGCCTTTAATGGCTATTTTGTTTTTGCATCAATTGATGACAGATGAAGAATTTTGGCAAAAACAGAAGAAAAAGATTCTAATGACTTCTGGTGTATTCGTGGGGATCTTATTATTGTTCTTGATGAGTCCTACGAGTTTTTTCGATTTTCACGGAGATCAAGAAATGATACAGCTTCAATCTCAGATGGCTAACAACCCGCAGCAAGCAACACAATTTCAACAGTTGATTGGAGAGTTAGAAGTAGCAAGAGTGAGTTTATTTAAGAGTGACTTATTACGTAGTTTAGGTTTCATTATCCTTGCTATTGCTTGTTTGGCGCTATATGTGCTAAAAAGAGTTAAGGGTGATTACTTAATATATGGTTTGTTAATCTTAGTTACAATTGATCTATGGTCGGTAGATAAACGATTCATCAATGGCGAAAAAGAAAGAGGTGAATTAGCCAATTGGATGAAGAAAGAGACAAAGGCGACTCCTTACCCAGCAAGACAAGTCGACCTTAATATTTTGCAACTAGAGGCCCAATCGAACCCAAGTATTCAAACACGGATTCAAACAAACCTGCAAATTGCTAAGTCAGATAATCCTAGATTAGATCAGAATGAGCAATATAAGGTGATGTTTAGCACACTTGATAGTTTAACGAATTATCGAGTACTTGATCTTGCGGTGAATACGTTTAATACTGCTCAAACTGCATATTTTCACAAAGGAGTTGGTGGCTATCATGCTGCTAAGCTTAAACGCTATCAAGAATTGATTGAGTTTCATATTAGCAGAGCTACAGGGAATATCAATCAGAATGTACTCAACATGTTGAATACAAAGTACATCATTACTCCAGGCCAGAACGCACAAGTACAATCTAATCCTAAGGCTTTAGGTAATGCTTGGTTTGTACAAAGCATAAAATGGGTAGCAAATGCTGATGATGAGATAACCGCATTGAACGAGTTTGATCCATCTTCACTTGTAATAGTTGATGAACGATTTAGAACTGAAGTACAAGAGAACTTCGGATCTGGAAGTATAGAGTTGGTTGATCAAAGACTTAACAGAATGAGATACGTTAGTAATTCAGCCACTGATGGTTTTGCCGTATTTAGTGAGGTATACTATCATCCTGGTTGGAATGCATACATTGATGGGCAGCTTGTTCCTCATGTAAGAGTAAACTACGTATTAAGGGGGATGAATGTACCTGCTGGGGAGCATACAATTGAGTTTAAATTTGAGCCTGCTAGTTATTCAACAGGCGAAGGTATTTCATATGCAAGCTCTATTCTTATTCTGGTGCTTGGAGGACTGATGTTGTTCCAACGCTTTAAGAAAGAGTCATGAAATCTAAAAAGGTATTAGTTGTTACATATTATTGGCCTCCAGGATCTGGTCCAGGAGTTCAGCGTTGGTTAAAATTCGTGAAATACTTAGTTCAGCTGGGTTGGGAGCCAATAGTGTTAACAGTTGAGAATGGAAGCTTTTCATCAAAAGATGAATCGTTGGCTCAAGATATACCAAGCTCTGTAAGAGTAGAAAGAACAGCAACTCTAGAACCGTTTTCGTTATTCAATTTTCTTCAAGGTAAAAAAGGAAATGAAAGTCCTGTAGGAATGGGAGATTTACATAAGAAAAAGTCTCTCATTTCGAAATTAGGCTTATGGGTAAGAGCTAATTTTTTTATTCCAGATGCTCGAATGGGATGGAATATTTATGCTTATAAACGAGCGCTTCAATTGGTGAATGAAGAGAAGATTGAAACTGTTATAACTACAGGTCCACCACATAGTACTCATTTAATCGGAGATAAACTCAAGAGCAAAATTCAGCAGTTAAATTGGGTTGCAGATTTTAGAGATCCATGGAGTACTATTTTCTACAATCAATATTTGCCAAGAACAAAAAGAGCACATGCTAAAGATGTGGCATTGGAGCATCAAGTTCTTAGAAATGCAGATAAAGTACTTACTGTTAGCCCTGGACTGGTTGAAGAATTGAGTGTTGTGAGCTCAAATGTAGATGTGATTTACAACGGGTACGATAGTGATGATTTTGAAACAGCTGATGAGCAGTCATCTGACTTTGAATTGACCTATGTTGGCAATTTTTTAGAGAGTCAGGATATAGATGAGTTGTGGGAATCTATTCAGGAGTTAATTGGAGAGGATAAAGAGTTTGGCGAAAAAATTAAATTGAAATTTACAGGAACCACCGCACCAATCCTTCAGGAAAAACTGAAATCGACTTTTAAAGGAAAATTTGAACAGTTTGGATTCGTAGGGCACAAAGAAGCCGTGAAACGAATGAATAAAGCAGGAGCTTTATTATTTGTTATTCCTAGGGCGCAGAATAACAAAGTTATTGTAACAGGAAAGATTTTTGAGTACTTGGCAACTGGAAGACCAATTCTAGCAATTGGTCCTACCGATGGTAATGCCGCACCTATTTTGAGAGATTGCGAGCATTTACCAATGTCAGATTATGCACAAAAAGCTCAAATAAAAGCTCAGTTAAAACAGATATATAATCTGTGGAAAAACAAAGGTGCTGTTCAAGTTAATCATGAAGCTGTTAAGAGTTATAGTAGACTTGGGCAAACCAAGAAGCTAGTATCTATTCTTGAATCAATGAGTTAAATCATGAAGGCTTACATAGAACAAAATGAGGCCTATGCCGAGCCTATTAAATGGACCCTTGATTTGGTTCAAAATCATTCTGAAGAACGGATAGTATTCGTAGAATCTGCAGAAAGGGCAGACATCATTTTTTCGGATCGAATTGAAAATGCTCAGCCACTTAGCTATAATTTTTTCAGTGCCATTGGTTTAGGAGAAGATCCGCACCAATACATTCCGAATCATAAACTTACAGGGGAACAGCCTACAGATAGACTAGCTAGTATTTTTTACTTAACTAATTGTGTACAAGAGACCTTTGCTACTTCTGAAAATGAAGACCGTTTCGGGCGATTCAAATATGAATCGTCTATTCAATTCAAGGAACGAACGATTACACAGAACTTAGTATTGGGGTATTTACATCAGTATATCGAAGATGTTGGGTTAACCAAGAAAGAGTGGAAGAGCCAACTACTTTTAGG
>DIYR01000219.1 GCA_002429085.1 Flavobacteriales bacterium UBA6049 | reverse complement strand
CTGAATTAACTTGACCTTTTTTGCTTCTTTTTTGCGTCAAGGCAAAAAGAGAAGAGAGAAAAACTGAACTAAAACCCCGTATTATTCTACAACAATGTCTTAAAAAAGGCGGGAAACAGACCTTTCACAGCATTTCCCACCTCTCTCAATTAGTAACACAATTCAGAGAATTATTGATTGATTAGTAGGTAGAAGTGGCGCAGCGGAAATAGAATGGTGAGTGGTACGCATGTTACTGAACACTTTCTGATAAATAGCATGTGAATATCAAGACTTTACTTTGCTGAATATTAGAGCCGAAGCAAATAGTCCGAATCCATAAACACTATGAATAATAAGACTCATTAGTCTAGCCCTGTTTGGATCAGGCAAGTTTGATCCGGCAATACCGAATCCAAAAGCTGGCTGCATTAAGAAGAAAGGAGCCGCCATTGTTAACAAGCCTATCACCAAAGCAGGAAAAAGCGATGGATTATCCAGCCATTTTTTGCCGTATAGCATGACTAAAAGAAATGCAAAAGCAATTCCTATGGAGTAATGAGCAGTTTGACCAATGATTAGTTCATACTTTACTACTGGCGAATCAAAGATTTTATTGTGATAAAACCTTCCTTGAAACATGTGGCCAATCCATCGTCCTAAAAATCTATAATCAAGTCCCTTTATCCCAAATAGTTTCATGATAAAGGAATAAATATCCATGGTGAATGTAGCACCTATACCTATAACTGCAATTTTTAATAGAGTAATCATTTGGCTTCTACTTTAAGTTCTGTTACACCATACTCTTCAGATAATATAGGACATTGAGCTTCGTACTCACCATCAATTGCTGGTACAACACCTTGCTCAATAATTCTGCCGCTGCGAACGGTCATTTCTTCAATTCCTGCACTACTGTAGAATAACAGCATGCGAGCTCTAGAATTACCCTTGTTTTTAAATGCTCTTACTTCATTAGGTGGGCAAGAAACAAAGTCTTCTTTCTTGGCAGTTATTTCTGTGTTTTCCAGATAAAAAGTTACTTCTCCCTCTAAAATGAAAAATGCCTCATCTTCTCTTGTGTGAATATGGAGTGGGGCTCCTTGACCAGGCTCTAATATGGCTTCCATCAAAGAGTAGCGCTTGCTTGTTTGGTTACCATCTGCAATAATTCTATAAAGATTACCAGTAGAGATAACTTGGACACCTTCGTTTGCTTTACAATAGAATGAGCTTAAATTGTGTTCCATGATCTTATTGATTATTCAATGCTTGTAAACGCACTTATTAATTACTCAGCAAAGATCACTTGGAATGTAGGTCTTGGAATAGGATAGATAGTAGAATGAATAGGACTTATCTGAAATGTTGTCGAAATGCTTGAGGTGTGTGCCCAGTGTGTTTTTTAAAGAATCGAATGAAATAACCAGGATCTTCATAGCCTAGTTGAAACGCAATTTCGTTTACTTGATTTGAGGTGGCAAGCAACAACCTTTTGGCTTCAAGTAGAATCTGTTCGTTGATGAGCTGCGAGCTGGTTTTAGCTAAGAACTGTTTCGTGATAGAGTTTAGCTTATAAGGGCTTATGCAAAGCTTTTCTGCGTATTGATTTACCTGCTTGTTCGTAGAAATATCACTTTCTAGAAGCTGCACAAATTGTTCTAGTGTTTCATGTTCTTTTAGATGATCAAGGTGGCTTGATGAACTACTTTCTTGTGCTATACGCATCAGTTCAATAAACAATATGTGTAGGTAAGACTGTATTGCTTCATCGTTTTGAGCTTGCTTTTCGTGATGCTCATGAAAGATACGATCTGCTATGCTAAGCAGCCTCTCTATGGCATTATTGAGTAGGTAAAAGTTGTTACGAACAGCTTTTTGAAGAGTTTCCTTCTTATAGTTATGAATGTGTGGGTAAAAGCTTTGATCGAAAACAATGAGGTATCCAGTACTGCCTTTTTCAAGAACAAGTTCATGAACTTGCCCTGGCCGCATTAAGAATACAGAATTGGAAACTATTGGGTAATCAACAAAATCTATGTGATGAGTGCCAGATGCATGGCCAAGAATTAAAAGAAAGTAGAAGTCGTGCCTATGCAGGCCTTCTTCCATATTTCGATCTTTTAAGACCTCATTTAGGTTCGTGATCTCAAAATTACCTGAAAGATGAGGTTCTTCTATTTTCTTAATTCTAATCTCTTCCATGTGCTCTTAAGCAGGATTCGAATGTACTTAGAATTGTAAAGAGTGTGAGTTTTAGTTGTGTTGCAATAAGCAGGTGTAACTATTTGCTATTTATGAGGTAAAGGGCTCCAATGATTACAACATCTTGCAAAAAGTGAATGAACCAAGCCCAAAATAGGCCATTGGTTTCGTATACAGATTTACTGAGTATGTACCCTAACAGTCCTGCAAGAACTACTCCTATAATTCCATTGGGCATACCTTGTATATGGGCAATTCCGAATATAGTAGCAGAAATCAAGAAGATAGTTTTTGGAGTGAGTAATCCATGTAAAGGGGCATTAATTCCAACTCGGTAAATGAGTTCTTCTGAGAATGCATTGGTTATTGAAAATAGTACAATCCAAAAAATACCAGTTTTAAGAAGTGAGTAATCAATGGGGGTTCCTTTCAGTTGGAAGTACATAAAACCTCCTGTTACTAGAGTGATAAAGATGGATAATGAAATACCTGTTTTCATCCAACTATCACCTTCTTTTATTCCGAAGAATTCCACTGGTTCAGCTTTGGCAAATAGATTTCCAAAAGAAAGTGTAGTTCTTAAACTTTCGGCATTCAATAGATAAGCACAAAAAGCTGATAACAGTGCAAAAGCAAGCAACAGCAATTGATAATTGATTTGATAATTGATAAAACTGTTGCTGCTCCAAGCTACTCCGATTTTAGAAACATGTTTCGAGAGTATTAAAATGCTAATGGTAATTAGAACTGCTATCGTAATGGGAATAGATACTTTCATTTGTTCTGATGTGTCATAATCAGATCAAAGGTGAAACCCACGTGGCAAGAAAAACTTGATGTATGGTAAGTAATGATTTACAGGGTGATTTTCTTCCGAATACGACTAAAGCTCTCGGGGGTAATACCCAAATAAGAAGCAATGTGTTTTTGTGGTGTGCGTTGCACAATTACAGGTTGACGTTCAAGAAGCTTTAAGTAGCGCTCCTCTGCGGTAAGCATCAGTAAATCTATCTGCTGAGTTTGTTTGTGCATAAAGAGAGACTCTGCAGCAATTCTTCCTATGTTAATGCCAATATCAGAGTGTTGGTATAGTTTGCTTAGGTCGTTAAATGAAATAGAAAGCAACACTGTGGGCTCAATAGCTTGTGTAAATAGCTCACTAGGTTCCTGGTTTAAGAACGACATATAGTCTCCAAAGAACTCGTTTTCATAGCATAAGTCTAAACAAACAGGAGCGTTCTCTTTCCACAAAAAAATGCCAGCAGAACCTTGCACTATGATATGGAGGTACCGTTCTGTTTTGTTCATCTCCTTAATGGTTTCGTTCTTCTTGTAGGTTGCTGTAGTTAAGTACTCAGCAAACGACTCCCATACTTCTATTGGAGCTTGGTAATAAGGATCAAAGATGTTTTTTACAAGTGCTGCTGTTTCAGACATAAAGTAGCCCTAAAGTAGGTTATAGAGTTGTTAGAACGCTAAAATTTCCAACGTTCTTTAATGGCTGCTGTATACGAAGACCCAGAGGTAATTCGTGTTTTTTTAGGATCATTCATGGTAAACAGAATCTTGCCTCCAAAACCTTTGTGTATATCACTAATTTCATCTTCACGTACTATACACGATCTGCTTACACGTATAAAATCGTCTGGTAATCTGCTGCTTAATTGGTTGAGAGAGTGTGTAATGAAGTATTCTTTTCCCTGATTGGTAACCACGGTGGTTAGCTTATCTTCTGCCTTAAAGAAGCTAATATCCGTTAGCTTTAGAATAATGATTCTATCACCAGAATTAATAGTGATAGATTTAAGCTTCTTTGTTGCATTAATTTGATCTACAATGTATTGTAGCTGTTGGTTGTTTTGTTCTTGAGCCTGATCTGCTTGATGAATGCTTTGAATCTTCTCAATGGTTTTCTTGATTCTGTTCTCACTGATTGGCTTTAACAAATAATCAATCGTATTCTCATCAAATGCTTTAAGCGCATATTCATCATAAGCTGTAGTA
Organism: Flavobacteriales bacterium UBA6049; assembly: GCA_002429085.1. Lineage (GTDB taxonomy): Bacteria > Bacteroidota > Bacteroidia > Flavobacteriales_G > Salibacteraceae > UBA6049. The sequence continues at coordinate 4,303 of DIYR01000219.1, read as the reverse complement.
AATATGATGAAAGGAGGTTGGGTAAGCTGTTGTAGCATTTCAAACCCATTCAATACAGGCATTTGAATATCTAGAAACACACAATCAGGTGCTTGACTTTTTATAAGCTGCATACCCTCTTCGCCATTGGCAGCTTCACCAATAATTTCTAGTACATCGGCATAAGGTGTTAGTAGCTTTAGCAAGCGTTTACGAGCTAATGCTTCATCATCTATTATAATGGCTTTTAATGTATCAGACATGGTTAAATGCGTTTTGTAACTCTATTTTTATGTGCTTTTCGGGAGAATTCAATAACTGAAACGTGTATTGATCGCCATACAATAAGTCTAACTTCTCAGCTGTACTTCTAATGCCGTAACCAGCATCTATGTCTTCTGGAAAGTTTGGCCCATTATCAAATAGGGTAATCATCAGGTTATGCTTGGTTCTGTTAATGGTTAGTTTGATTATTCCATCTTTCACCTTTGAGGTTCCGTGCTTAATGGCGTTTTCTATTAATGGTTGAATAAGAAATTTTGGAATACGGCATTTTCTTACATCATCGGCTATGTTTATCTCAACATTCAATTGTCCCTCAAACCGAACTAATTCAATATCTAGGTAGGTGTTTACCATTTCTAGTTCTTCTTCTAGGGTAGCGTAATTGCTATTTCTGCTATTTACACTGTAGCGAAACAGATCTGAAAGCGAGAGTACCATTTGCTCTGCTTTGTTTGGGTTTTCATGTATTAAACTCACAATAGAATTGAGTGAATTGTACAAGAAGTGTGGGTTGATTTTGGCTTGTAGAGCGGCTAATTCAGATTGAACTTTTAGTTGCTCTAATCTTTCTAATTCCATTTGTTTTTGTTGCAGTGCTATGTTGCTTTCTGCCTTATTTGCTTGTAATAGAAATGTGGGAATACCAATTAACAGGGCATAGAACTCATTGGTAACAATATTGGTGGCTGATGCCGAGAGCTGGTAGCCTCCAAAAGAAACGTAGTCGTCATCTGGAAAGCCTATGTATGCATAGATATACTCTATAATAAGCGATACGATAAGTACACCAATTACTAAACCAACTAGTTTAACTACCAGAAATTCAATTTCTGATTTACAATAGGGCTTACCTATGCGTTTGAATGCATATACACTGTTGATAGTGAAATAGGTTATCGCTAAAAACTCAAGGTACAATAGCAGGTATATTCTGCCAAAGATTCTGGTAGCTGGTTGATCGTTGATGATAGAGAAAACAAGCTCGTTCAACATAAACACAGCTAGAATTCCAAGTATCCAGGGTGTATATCTAAGGTTCTCCTCCCAGATGGAGGAGAACCCTTTTGTTGAGTGTTTCAAATTACTCGTACTACTATTCATGGAGCTTAATAAAAGACTATTTTCTGACTTGAGAGCAATTTTTCGTTGCTATAGGCGCGAACGATGAACATACCGTTACCAAGTTCGTCTTTGTTAAGCGTTAGTTCATTGCCATAAAAATTGTTTTGTGCTACTAACTGTCCGTGCATGGTATATACTTCAACCTTGTTGTTACTTGCATTTAACTCATACGGCAAACTAATAGTCATACGTTCTGCACTTGGGTTAGGGTATACGTTAATAGCAGTAGTTGTAGTGTTTTTAGCTACAGATGAGATAACGATTGGAGGCTGTTCTACCGCATATTCAAGCAAATCAATTAAGGCAAGTTGTAACTCGTAGGTTTCTTCCGTAAGGCTTTGGTCCAAGTCCATTACTACCACACTGAAATCACTTTCTAAACTGTAATGCATTTCGCTGTTTTGCATGGTAGTACCACCGTGCATAAGATACTTTCTGCCATTGTAATTTCTTTCTTCAATCCCCATTCCATACAAGTCGCCAGTTTGAGGATCTCTGGTGCCAGATAGCAACTTGGTCATAGAAGCTTCAGATAACACATCGCCTCTAGCTAATTGATGGCACCAAGAAACAAAGTCTGTGGGTGTGGCAATTACGCCTCCAGCTGCCCATGTAGCACTCATGAGTGATTTAAAACCATCGTTGTAGAATTGACCTGTATTCCAGTAATAACCAGTTCTATCTATAGAATACGGCTCATAGGTATCTAAATAGGTAGAGTCTAACGCAAGGGGAGTATACAAACGATCTCTTAGTACTTGGTGTAATGGTAAACCGGTAACCGATTCAATTACCTTACCCAGTAATAAGTAGTTGGTGTTTGAATATTGGTATCCGTAGCCAGCTGGAAAATTTCTAGGAGCCATAAAGTTAGTAAGTAAGCTATCTGGATGCCACAGCTTATCTCTATCAGCAAAAAGTGTGGAGATAAAATCTGGGTGATCTGTGTAACGTGCAATACCACTTCTCATTTGCAATAAGTGCTTTAACACAACATTGCTTGGTACGTACTCAACGGTATCAATGTAATCGTATAGGTGATCGTTTACCGAAAGAAGTCCTTCTTCCTCTAAAAGTAGAATAGTGGCCGAAATCATAGATTTGGTATTACTACCAATATCAAAAAGCATATCAGTTCGTAGCGTATCGTTGCCGTGATAACCTGCTGCAGCCGACCACTTTGTTCCATCTGGGAAGATAACAGCACTGGCTACACCCTTCAGATTTTTTTCCTTGGCTACTCGAACAAGTGTTTGTTCAAGTGTATCGGCAAACTGAATATTCATTTGAGCCGATGCAGAGAAAATCCAATAGAAGAGAACGAATAAGAATACGGGCTTAATAATAGTAGCTGAGCTTTTCATAAGATCAAATTTTGAGGTTTTCAATTGATTTGAGCCAAATGAACAAACAGCCATTGAGTCATCATAATGATTTGCGATGAACCCCAATTTGGAACGGATGAACTATCGTATGAGTACGATTAGGTGGGTGGGGTATCCAACTTTATTCAATCCGATATCATCTGAAAAGAGTTGGAAATGAGTGTTTAAGAAGTGGGGAGCTGCCTAAATAAATTAAGATATATGTGAATTGTGGTGGGTATGTGTTTTGGAAATAGTTAAATGATAGTGAAAAGGAACATCATTTGGGTTATAGAATTATCGAGATTTAATGTGAAAAGTAATGTCACTGCGGAAACTTCTCATTTTACTAAACTTAGAAAGGTGCTGTAATTACCTCCATATTTTTCAATGAATTTCTTTTTGGATTTAACTTCCATTCTACCGTGTTTCTCTCCTTTTCCCGAAACAATCCAGAGAATATATTCTCCTGGGATATCTAAAAATATTGGACGTTCAGAGTATTTCCACCGTTTAACTGGATTGTTCCATAAAAATTCAAAATCATCAAGATGATTTAGGTATGAGGAAATTTCTGGTGTAGATAATGGAATGTTCTGACTTGTTATAAATGGTATTTTGTCTTCCTTTTTTAGCCTTTTGATGTCATCATAAAGTATTTCATCATTTTTTATGCTTATTTGATCTATGTATTTTAAGCCATTTATTATCCATAGCATTCTTTTACCATAAAAAGACTCTCGTGCTTTTATAACATCAGGTTTAATTGAGGAATTTTGCAATTCTATGATTACGTTATTTTCAGTGCGTATATCTGCGAAATGCTTTTTGTCACACTTAGTAATTATTACTTCACGATTTTTTTCAGGGAAAATACCTTTCCATGATTTATGCCAGTAGGTTTCTGCTTCACTCCAACTGTCGCAGTTTTCATTTTTTGCATGTGCCCAATGATGAGTATTGATGCTACCGCATCTTGCCAAAACACTTGCATTACAAAGAGGACAATTTCCTCTTAGATTCTTTTTAGGTTCAGTTCTTTTATTGTCTACGATTGCAAATTGCATTGAGTTATCATTTTGGATAAAACTACAATAGAGGTGTTATTTCATTATTGTTTTGAATCGTTTGATGAAAAACTATGTTTTATTGGGTTTATGATTAATAAGTCATTTGCCTCTATTTCTTCGTTAAACCAAGGAATCATAATATGGTTTTTGAAATTTCTCAAAGCTTGGCCAAATTCCAAACAATTTGTTTTATCAAGTTTATTTATTGGGTTACGTTGAGTTTCGATTTTTATCGTAATACCTTCTTCATCTATATCAGATAGGTCAGGAAATTTAAATTCATCTAGAGGTTCTTTTCCATGCATGATTTTATTCCTAAGACTGACCAGTTCATTAAGTTTTTTGAATGTTGTCGTATTCTGATCAAATAAGAGCCTACCTTCCGTGAGGATAGAAGGTGTCATTAAAATTTTCTTTTTAAAATTTAATGAGGTAAACCCATCCTCAAATGGTTTGGATTTCTTTGGTCCATAAATGCCAATG
>DIYR01000071.1 GCA_002429085.1 Flavobacteriales bacterium UBA6049 | reverse complement strand
GTTTGCATTCAATTATTCTGATAATGAAACCTATAGCAAGGATATAATTTTGTATGGTAAGGTAGATAGAACGAACATAAATAGAGCGTTAGGATATACAAAAGGCTACCAAGAATACGATGAGTATTTTGGTGATGATTTTTCTTCTACTGTACAAGCAGATTTTAGTTTGGCTTTTAGTGCTTCAGGTGTACAAATAAACAACACCCTTTTATATGAAAAAGGTGAAGCGTTATTCTATGAGGTAGATCAAGATGAAGTAGATGGTTTTGACAATAACAAAGTTTCAGAAAATGGAGTTCTCGTATTCAATAGTGGAGGGCAAATTACCGGAGATTCTAATAAGGTTTATTTAGCAGGAGATGTTAGGCTGCCTATGAAGCATAGTGTAGATAGTTTTACCGTAACCTATGAAGTTTTTGATTATGTTTCAGGAGGTATATTGATAAGAAGCACTACAGATAGTGGAGGCACAATAGATACAGCAGCCTATCATAATGCCAATGGAATGTATAGTGCTACATTATCGCTGACCCCGGGTGCTGGAGGCAGATTATTTATTGGTACAGCACTAAATAGTGAAGCAGATTTTAAAGTTCGAATTCTAAGTGTAGCTGCTAATGAACAGAATAGTGATATTGGTGTTAGTTATGTGAATTTTAGAAATGCACAATTGAACCCCATTCAAGGCGAGTTCAGCAGATCTTCTACAGCTACATTTATTGATGAGAATGGAGAGATGCAGGTGGCTACAGAAAACATGCCTAGAATAGATTGGAGTAATGGAGAAGCAAGGCTTTTGGTTGAGAAAGAATCTAGTAATTATGTAGATAATTCCCAAGATTTAGTTTCAAGTTTTGGTGTTAATCAAACACATTCTCTTAGTTTATCAGAAACTCTTTATGGTGAACCTTCTACTTTATATACTATGAATGATTCTTCTGGTAGTAATGTTACACATATTAGTTATATAAGTTTAAGCGGTATTAGCCCTAATGAAGAGTTGACATTTAGTATTTATATTAAGGCAGGATCGTTAACAAATATAACACTACAGGCAGGCTTATTGCACAACTTTTCACCAGTTGCTAGTGTGAATTTTGATTTAAATAATGAAACGACAAGTAATGATTCTATTGCTAAAATGACAAACGTTGGAAACGGTTGGTATAGGTGTCAAATGACCACAACTACTACAGATTCTTTTACTGATGGGTTATTTGCGTTTGTTCCAACAAATCCATCAAATAGCGGTAGTGTGGTATGGGCTAGTAATGGCACAGAAACCATATATGCAGCAAAACCACAAGTAGAATCAGGTAAAAACGCTACATCATACATTCCAACCAACGGATCTCCAGCTACTCGTGCAGCAGAATCTTTATCTGTAGGAGGTTTAGATAACATGCTTAATCCAGAAGAAGGGATGTTGTACATAGAAGGAGATTTTTACGATACGGGATCATCAAATAATGTTGTTTCTCTTCATGATGGAACGTCAAACAACCGAATCCATCTACAGCGCACTCAAAGCCAGAAGTTAGGCCTTGTTCACTTAGGGAATGGAAAGGTAAATATGAACACAGCTAACTGTACGCCAGATTATGCCGAAACAACAAAAATGGCATTAAACTATACCAAATCGAAAACGGTAGGAGTAGTAAGTGGAGGATGTTCGGAGTCTAGTTTAATTACATCACCAATGGTCAGACTCAATACGTTGAGCTTTAGGTCATATAATAACTCTGCACATTTTCATGGAAGAATTAAGAATGTCGTTTATTCAGGTAAAGCACTTGAAGAGGGTCAATTACATCGTCTGGTAAAGCAATACTAGGGGCATTTTACAACTATAAATCCGTTGATAGTTGCTACTAGCAATAAAAGAGCTTGTAGTAACCCAAAATACATATTCATGAAACCACAAATACCTGCAAAATCGCAAGCAGTAGGGGCATGGTTTGCTCAAAATTTTCATACCCCGAATTCTACAGGAAGAATAGATTCTGTTATTGGACAGCGTTATGGCGATCCATTGATGGGGCGCTGTAATAAAGGAAATGGTGTTGACTTCTACATCAGTGATGAAGCACATCCGTTTAGGGCTTCTAGTGAAACAAATGATAAGCTTGGCGCTATTTCATTTTGGATATTTCGACAAGAAGCTCCAAGTTCTAAACAGTGTTTAGGTACCGGTTTGGCTACAACAGTTGGTCCTAGATATTACTACCTAAATCAAGCTGGCAAAATAGAAATTGTACTTGGCTCAGAAGCGTTAGCGAATACCATCGTATCCAATACTGTTGTGGCAAATGGCAAGCCACATCATGTGTTAATCCAAGGTAATGTTTCTTCTTTTAGCACCAGTAAAGAATGGACATTGGAACTTTGGATAGATGGAGAGTTAGATCATGCTATACTCATTCAAGAAGATCCAGACAAATCTCCAGCTTCTGGAGCTGTTTTAACCTTTACAGATGCGTTTAGTTATGGCAAGCAATACTTCAATACAGATGCAGAATTGTTTGATTTAAGGTTCTATCATTCGGTTTTTGAAGAGTCAGAAGTAAAAGCAATATGTAATTACGAAATGCTCTTTCCAGAAAAATTGTTCAAAGCTTGGAGTTTAGAAGAAGGAGCAGGTGACAAGGTATACGATTGGTCTGGAAACGAAAGACATGGAACGCGTGTGAATGCTACAGAGGCTACGTTTCAGAATGAGTGCGTATGGGTGCCTTACAGTTTTTTGAACGAAAAAGGATTTAGCAAAGAATCTGCTATAGAATTAGGAGATCCAGCATTAACAAGATCGTATTACGATAATAACGGAACATACGAGAGAGTTTCGTTTAATCAGAGTACAGACAATAAATCAATTTGGATAAGAACAGCAGTCAATAGTTCAACAGTTGGCGATTATACAAATCTATCAGATGGAACTCTTGGCGGGCAGTTTGATGACAGGGGTAGATACTGTTTTGTGGCAGATTTTTCAGGGGGAACCACTTGGAATATATGTAGGTTTAATGGGCAGTACGAAGCATCATCTATAGAATTAGAATTTGAAGTGTCTAACCATGATCTAGCGGGAGACTTTAAGTTGGTAAGTCTTCAAACCAACAACTATACGCTATATCACAATTATGGAGATGAAATAAAAAAGATTATACAATCTAAAGGAGGAAGTTCATCATCCCTTGGTTATGGCGCTACGGCTAAAATACCTCATAAAAAAGCATGGTATGAGTTGTTAACAGGTTCAAACCCTACTCATGGAGAAGGATATGCTGACTTTTTATATGGATCAACAGGTGTTACAAGTGCTGATTTTCAGGAGGCTTTAAGTAAAGCGGGTATTGAAAATGTTCAAGCCTGGATACAAGCTATGGAGGCTTCTGGAGAACACTTGCGAGATACATTAGGAGATCCTTATCATGAAAGGTGGTCACATATGCTCATTAGGGGTATAGGTCTTGCCCTTCGCAGCGAAAGTTCTGTTGGTAATGGAGTCTATAGAATAAATGTTTCAACAGATGAAATAGAAAAGGGGTCTAGTATTTATGGATTTTCTTCTTCAACAGCTTATTATCATACATATAATCGAGACTTACCAAATTTCGGAATTACCAATGTAATCACTTCGTGTACAACAGGTAACAAAGTAGACATCAAAATGTCTAAGGCATTAATGAGTGGGCTAGGTAAAGTACCATTCAATGCGCTTGATAATATGAAGGATGCCAATAATAAGGTGTTAAGTAATTCAGGTAAATTAAAGTATCCAATTCAATTAACAGAAAGTAACTGTTTTCAGGGTGATGGAGAGTCGCATATCCTACTGCATAACAAGCAGTTTGTGCTTAAGTCGCTTGAGTTTATCTATGAAGTGAACAACCAAGAAGATTATCAAGTACTAATAGGTAGAAGTGGAAACAACAATCACTTTTTATCCATAGATAAAGAGAGTCAGAAATTGCGCTATAGATGGAATGGATTGGTATATGAAATAGATTTTCCTAATCCATTAAGAAGCGGAGATTATTGTTTAATTGAACTACAGCAAGAAGATCAAACTAATGACTATATAACAACTACAAAATTCGTAAACCATACTCAAAATTGGGACGTGTCATTTACAGATTTTGGTCAGTCAAGTCAGGGTAGCCCAACACATTCTGTAACTAGTTTTAATGTTATTGGAGCAATTTACAGTGACGCGGGGGTGCCAGGGTATCTCTCCCATTCAAAGATTTTCAATGTTCAGTTGAGAGATGGAGGTGTTATTCCGTTGTGTGAAGGTAAGGGGAATGTTATTAGAGGAGTGGAAGGTAATGGAAACTTAGTAGAAGGAACCATTCATTCAGAATCTTTCCATGTGTGGGGTAAACAAGATAAATTTCACTACCAAGCAAGCGAAGGTGTTTGGGAAAATGAAGTTGATATTGCAGATGAAGAATGGTTTATAATTACGGTTGATACAACTCTAACTTCTGATGATAGTACAGATGATCATACAGCATCAATCGGATTAGTAGAAAAATCAATCATTGATTGGGGAGATGGTACTATAGAAGTGCTCTTTGGTAATTCAGCTTATGAACATAAGTATGATGTTCCAGGTCAGTATCAAATAAAGTACAAGGCCTTAAATGGTATCACTACTCCAAAACATACAGATTTTGGAAATTCATTATCAAGTATCGGAGATCACAATAAATTGATAGCTATAAACCAGTGGGGGAATAATACGCAATTAACCAGTAATTCATTCACTTATACCAGTAGCCTTGATACTATAGATGCCCAAGATGCACCAGTACTAACAAGTAACTTAATAAATGCGTTTTATGGTTGCTCAATAAATGAGATCACTAATATAAGCTCATGGGATTTTAGCAATGTGACTAGTATGAACACTTGTTTTCTTGGGAATAGAATAACAGGAGTGGGGCTAGAAAATGCTGATTTCTCGAACGTTACAAACATGAGTTATGCTTTCCACTCTAATCCCAATTTTAACATAGATACATCAAATTGGGATCTAAGCAATGTTAGGCTATTTACAGCCATGTTTCATGGATGTAAGGCATTCGAAGGGATTGGTGTTGAAAATTGGAATGTGTCTAAAGGTGAAACCTTTATTAACATGTTCTCTGGCTGTGATGTGTTTAATAGAGATGTTTCAAATTGGAATATGTCTAGTGCTACATCACTAGAAAACATGTTCAGAAATACCCCATTTAATAATGGAGAAACAGCAGGTGCATCTAACACACCTTTAACATGGGATGTGAGCAATGTGCAGTTCATGTCAAATATGTTTTTTGGCTCATCTAGCTTTAATCAACCGCTGAAAGCTACTAATGGGGTAGACCCTTGGGATGTACGAAATGTTCAGGAGTTTGGTGATTCAGGAGGCGGAATGTTTATGGGGGCGTCTAGTTTCAATCAATATATTGGTGATTGGGATACATCAGGTGCAACCAATATGAGCTATATGTTTAAAGATCATAGTGGTTTTAATCAAGACATCTCTACTAAGTCTGTAACCAATGGGTATGGTACATATACAGCCTGGAACACATCATCGGTAACCAACTTTTTCGAAATGTTCAGAAATGCAGATAGCTTTAACCTACCATTAACAGGTTGGGATACTTCTGCAGCAGTAAACATGGAGGGAATGTTCTCGTATACCGCATTGTTTAACCAAAACATTTCTCATTTCGATTTAAGTTCTTGCACAGACGCTCGAAGAATGTTTAAAAGCGCAGCATCATTTAACAATGGTGGTAGTGCTATTACTTGGAATACAAGTAATGTAAATATCATGGATGAAATGTTCTATCAAGCAACAGCCTTTAATCAGCCGCTTAATAACGCACAAGATACAGGGGCATGGGATTTTAGTAGTGTAACAACCGCATATAGAATGTTTAGTCATGCCACAAGTTTTAATCAATACATTGGTAATTGGAACACTTCTAGCCTTGTTACAGCTTGGGATTTCTTTAATCAGGCTAATGCTTATAATCAAGTTATAGATGGGTGGAATTTTTCTTCAGTAACAAGTCTTGGTAACTTCTTAAATGGAACAGCATTTAGCAATACTAATTACGATGCATTACTTGTTGAAATAGATAGTCAATCTGTTCAAGATGATGTGACATTAGGTGCTCAAGGCAAGTACTATACATCAGCAAGTGCTGCAGAAACAGCTCGCGGCAACTTAATTACAAACCACAATTGGATAATTAACGATAACGGAGGAGTTTAATGTCTAAAATTAAGTTTTATACGCACTATCCAGTATCAGATGCAGGAGTGCAATCAAGAAAAATTCCGGGTTTTCGTTATACTAGAAGATTGCCCAATGCAAACGATAGTTCTGATGCTAAATCAATTATTGGCAGTAAAATCAATTTGCCAGATTGTCCTGCCATTCGAGCTAAAGGAATTGATCCAACTAAAAACTACGATCTGAATGAGCTAGTAATAGGAACTGATCAGGTGTTGTTTAATTCTTCTGATTACGCAAATAGAGCAAGCAATATGATGGTAGGAAGCTCAAGAGATGAATTTGAATACCGATGGTTAAAGCATACAAAAGGAAGAATTGATTATAGCGATTATTTTGACGATTCCATCTCATATTTTGCTCAAGCAAATTATAGTGCAGCATTTAGCGCTAAAGGATTAGCAGAGGAAGGTGTTGAACAAGGAACGTTGAATTTTAAAGACGAAAATTTATCATCTATACCAGCTAGTTTTTCTAGAAGCAGTGAGGCTACATATGTTGGCAAAGACAACCGCTTACAAACAGCCGTTGAAAATGAACCTAGAATAGACTGGATTAACGGTATTCCTGAACTACTAATTGAAAGAGGAAGCACTAACTATAACAAGCACTCAGAAGATTTAAGCGTAAGTAACTATACTAAACACAATATAAGTGTTTCTGATGGTGGAGTATACTTAGGAAAACAGTTTCAAAAGATAAGTCCCACCAACGTCAGTGCAGATACAAATTGGATTAGGTATGAAAGTAATAGGGGTTCAGAAACTATTGCTACAGTAAGTTTTTATGCTAAATCTGCTGGGTTTAGATATGTAGAAGTTGGGAGATCTTCTGTTGCCTATAATGCCATATTTGATTTAGAAGAAGGTACGGTAAGAAAACCTGTAAACGCTCATAATCCTAGTAGTAATGATGCATCAGTATTAAATGCCACAATTAAGCATGTAGGAAATGGAGTATACTACTGTACTTACACGCAATACACGGTTTCAGTTGTAGTATTTTCAATTTACAACACCATTGGCGAGGCACATTTAACTACTGTAGACGGTGTGAGTGGAGTAGAAATTTGTATGATAAATGATGAAGATGGAATAAGTGCTACATCTTACATCCCTACTAATGGTTCTATTCGTTCTAGGTCAGCCGATTCATTAACGTTGGCAGGAATCAAGGCATACCTCAATTCAGAGGAGTTTACAATTGTTTTGAATGCGCCAAACTCTAACGGAGGAACCGTACTAGGTGATGATAGCATTATTGCTAGAAATTCCAGTGGAGATAATCTATTTGCCGTTAATGCCATTCAAGAGAATGGACAGTTAAGTCTAAAAACATGGGGGTTGAGCGGTGAAAATGCGAATCAGTTAACAGCAGATCTTGCTTTTACTGGGCGTAAAACTCTTACGTATGATGGAAATCGTTTTTATGAGTATTCGTTAAATACATCAGGAGACACAATTACCTCTTCTGTAATACAGTCTAATTGGAAGAATTTAAATGAACTATTGTTGAATGGCTCAACAGACTATGATAACGTAATGCGATATCAATCAATCTTATTATTACCGCGTTATATAACTCCTTCAGAGGCTAAAAAATTGGTATAAAAAAGTAATAAACAATCACGCACCTATTTCTCATCGATTTCTTATCGACAGGAATTGCTATGTCAAATTTTACATAGCCGGGTGTTACAATTAATAACAAGCATTTGTAACAAGTAAATCAATAAGTAATGGCAAGAAGTATAGAAGAAATCTATGAAAGTATTGTTAATGAGATTAACGGATACTCTATCCTAAGAGGATTGGTGAAAGTTCCCGAAGACTTCGGAACTTTTAGAGAAACAGTTGAAAACTCAAGTAAACTAGACATTGGTCGTCAACTAATATATGGAGTAGCGTATGCTATTCATACACTCGAAACCATATTTGACACTCACCGAAAAGAAGTGCAGTTAATCGCAGATACAGCTGTTCCACAAACAGACAGGTGGGTAAGAGATATGACCTTGAAGTTTCAGTATGGCGATGAGTTGAAGTGGGTTGGTGATCGTTATGATTATGAGCAAATTGACGAGTCCAAGCGATTGGTAAAGCAATGTGCAGTATTAACTCAAAGAGGCCGAGCACTTATTAAAGTGGCTAAAGGTGAGGTAGGAAGCCTAGAACCTTTATCAGATGAAGAACAAAATGCATTAATCGAATATTGGAGACTTCTTAGACCTGTTGGAACAGATTTAAACGTAGTAAGCGCAATCGCAGACGATTTAAAAGTGAAATTGACAATCTACAGAGATCCATTAGTGTTAAATAGAGATGGAACCTTACGCTCTGGTAACGGTAAACCAGTAGAGAATGCCATTGATAACTACCTTCAGTTATTACCATTTAACGGAAGATTTTGGAGCGATCAATTAGTAGATGCTATTCAAGCTGCACAAGGAGTTCAAGCAGTAGATTTAGATGAGGTTAGAGCAAGATATGGTTCGTTAGACTATGCTTTAATCACCACAGGATTCTACGACTCATTTGCAGGATACATGAAATTAGATTTAGATCCAGATAACTTAGAAATAGAATATAAATAATGATTGGTTGGAATTCAAGGCAAGTCATTAAAAGCTTTGCTCATAAAATACTATTTGCTAAACCTAAGTTTAGAGCATTTATTACCACCCTTGTGAAGCCACTAGATCTGATTTTTACAGGTTTTTCAGAGAATAGAACCTTTTGGCAATGGAAACTAAACTTCACAGATCAAATCATATTGTTAGAACATTATCTAAATCATTTGTACGATTTAAAAGGAGTTAATAGTTCAGGTGAAATAGTTAGGTATAGTATACCCACTAGAGAGTCTTTAATTGCTGATAAATTCATTATCAGCATTGATAATGATGTGTTTTTGCCTGCAAATACGGTGTACTATCAGATTGAGAGAGCTCCAGGGTTAACTGTTTACAGCAATTACGAAATAACTCAACCGAATAATGATGATGAAGATAACCAAAGTTTGACACCTTCATTATCAGTTATTAGAAACGCAACATTCTATCAAAGAGAGTACGATGTAGTGAATCATTTTACAGTAAGAATACCATCGTCAATGTATTATGATACAGATCATGAATTGGAGCAGAAAAAGAGAGTGAGTTTAGAGAAAGAAATTAGAGAAGAAATATCGTTTTATTTAAAGGTTGGAAAGCAATATATAGTCGAACCGTATAAAGATGCAGTGTAATGAACAAGTTAGATACAAAAAACAAACTAGGAGGATGGGATTTTGTGTGGGATGACACAGATTTTATTCAAGAAGCTTACAGAGAAGCACTGGAAGGAATGGGCTCTACCGTAGGTAATTGTATTCTCAGTGGAGTTGAACTTCAAAGTGGCAATATTATTTCAAGTGGTTTCGTGTTTTACAATGGCGAAGTGTTACGTGTACCAGCAACACAGTTGAGCGCAGGAAAGGTAAACTTAAATGATTTTTATTTTGAAGTAGAAGAATCTAGCGATTCCGCTGGAACAAGGTATACACAAAGCGGTCAAACCATTAATGTTTTTACCGTTAGACAGGGTAAAATAACTGGAGATGTTGGTACTACCGTAGCAACAGATGCCATTCCACTTACAGATTTAGAAAGATATGAGGCAAAATTGGCTGATTTGATACGCCCTAGAGTTGTTACGCCAGTAGCAAGGTATAACTTTAGCAGTGGTAAATATTCAATAGGAACTCGAGAAGCTTGGCTTTCTCAAGATCCAAGCTATTCGGATATTATTGATGCCATTAGAAATGCAGATCCGCCCTCACTTAGTGTATCAGAAGTTTCATCTTCTAGTACTTCGAGATCTACAGCAGAGAGTAGAAGTAATGAGCCTGAATTGTCTGTAGGGCAGCAACCAAGTTTACCAACTCAAGTAAGTCAAGTTTGGGCATTAGATGAGGGCTATGCAGTAAGAAACAGTCAGAACGTTGTGAATATTGTGGGTAAACTGACGATTAAAGAGAGTCCTGTGAGCTACCAAAACAATAAGTACATTAGAACATTACCAGCAGGTTACAGACCATTTGCAAGTACAACTTGTACATTGCTTAGTGCAGAAGATGGAACTGTTTTAAACATGTCGGTTAGTAGTTTAGGAGTAATTGAAAGTGACATTATTCCAACAAATAAAACGTACTATATCAACATGACATATTTAGCAGAAAACTAGAGTCATAAATTTTAAGTTATTGTTGTTAGTTCAGATATTCGGTTTGGACTAACAACAATTTTATTGTACCCGAATTACTAAAGCAGTAAAGTTCATTTAGTCACTGTTCCATTGTTAGATTGAAGCACATTGGTAAAGAAGTCAAATTCCAAATGATAGAACTCGTTAATTAGTTAATGATCTAGAGGTGAAAGATAGAATAGAGTGAAAGTTAACAGAAACATAGTTGCTAATCGAATTGTATCTAACCGAACCAATGAACCTCTTACATGATACTACTTTGTAGCAATAATTATATTGTTTTCAGGCATTGTATCATTAATATGCAAATATGCTGGATTACTAATAATATTGACTTTAGAAAAACCTGATTTTTTAAGAGTCTTAATCCAGTTATATTTACTGCGAAGTCGTTTATTTATTTTGTTGTGTTTATCAAACTGAACATTTAGGCCATTAATATGTCCAAAGTGACCTCCAACAATAAAAATACCTCCCTTATTTAATCTTTCAGATATCATTTGAATAGTTTCTCTCCATTCAGTGTCATCCACTATGTGGAACATTACACCAATTGCATTTACAAAGTCAACAGTAGTATCGATTTTTCTTAAACATTCCAATGCTTTACCATGATGAAATACTAAAGTTGACTCATTGCTATACTTTTTTCTTAGAAAATCTATACTTGTTTTTGATACATCGATTCCTGTGATGTACTTAACCCCAACAGAATGATAGAATTGTATCCAGTGACCTGATCCAGACCCTAAATCAATTAGTGATTTACCTTCTAGGTCTATTTTATTATTGAAAACAGTTCTTAGGATTATCAATTCAACTGAGGAATAGTGATATTGAGAAGATAGAGAACTCTTGATAGGAGATAGAGTTTTGCTATCACTTACACCATCTACATAGAAAGAACTATCCCAAAATTCTCTATCGTTGTAAGAGCTACCTTTTTTAATAATATAAGTGAAAAAAAAACCCTTAGCTAATTTCTTTTGTTTAGTGATGAATTGTAAAATCATAATGAATCGAGTGAAATGTGGGTTAACAAGGTTTTCAATAATTATTTCTTAAATAAGTCTTTTTGATTCACTCAATAATCGAAAAAAACAGATGTTGTCATCTGAACCTCAGAACTTAATTTTTAGAGTGAAAGTTCTTTTGTTGTTTTGCTTGCAAATGGCTATTGACTTTCGTTGATAAACGAAGTTGAGCATTGTGGCATAAATCTCTTAGTTTAAGTTGAGAGTCGTTATGTGTTATCTTATATTGTTTCGATCGTACCTTGAATCTCTTCTGTATTGCGACTTAGACGGAGATCTTTTCATCTTGTTGCTTTTCTTTGCCTAGTGATTTATGTTCAAGTACTAGAATATTTAGGAACCTTAGTGTTTGCTATTAGTGGAGCTTTAACTGCGGCCAACAAAAAGTTCGACTTAATGGGAATTGGTATTGTGGCTTTCGTGACAGCTTTAGGTGGAGGTACGGTACGCGATATCTTGATTGGCATAGAGCCAGTCTCTTGGTTATCGAATCGTTGGTACTTGCTCATTATATCTCTTGGAGCGGCCATAGCTTTCGTTTTCCAAAAGAAGTTACAACCCTTAAGAAAAGCTTTCTTTGTGTTTGACGCAACAGGGCTAGCCGTGTTTTCTATAGCAGGTCTAGAAATTGGCTTACAACAAGGTATAGATCCAATGTATGCGGTTTTTCTGGGTATGATTAGCGGAACAATGGGAGGTGTAATTCGTGATGTCTTATGCCAAGAAACCCCTTTAATATTTCGAGAAGAAATTTATGCTTCAGCAGCCTTGCTCGGAGCTATTAGTTACTTAGGACTGTCATATACATCATTACCAACCAACATCAGTACCATTATTACCATTGGTTTAGTTCTTGCCATACGAGTTGTAGCAGTCAAGTATCACATAGGTTTGCCGAAAGTAAAATAGCGTTATCACGTTATTTAGACCGTTTATAAACTAATATGCCCAGTCGATTGGATTTGAATAGGTGGGGAACCTTCTATCCTTACATTTGATCATCTACATAAATCTAATAGACTAAGCTCATGGCTACATTAAAAGTCGAGAATCTCTCGAAAGAATATGCAAATGGTGTAAAGGCATTAAATAACGTATCACTAGAAATAAGTAATGGAATGTTTGGTTTACTTGGTCCAAATGGTGCAGGTAAATCTTCATTTATGCGCACTGTAGCAACTCTACAAGATGCAGATGCTGGATCTATTTTTCTAGACGATATTGATGTAATGGCAGATCCTGTGGCCTTGAGAAAAGTGTTGGGTTATTTACCACAAGAGTTTGGTGTATATCCGCGCATCACTGCAGAGCAGCTACTAGATCATGTGGCAGTATTAAAAGGCATTCAGAATAAAGGTGAGCGCAAAGAGTTGGTACACTACTTATTGCAAAAAGTAAACTTATACGAGAAACGCAATAAGAGTGTAAAAGGCTTTTCTGGAGGTATGAAACAACGTGTAGGGATTGCACAAGCATTAATAGGAAACCCTAAACTAATTATCGTTGATGAACCAACTGCAGGTTTAGATCCAGGAGAACGAAATCGTTTCCATAACCTTTTAGCAGCAGTAGGCGAAGAAGTAATTGTTATTCTCTCTACGCATATTGTGGATGATGTTCGCGAACTATGTGTAGATATGGCTATTATGAATAAAGGTCAAATCGTTTACAAAGGAACTCCAGATGCGGTATTAGAAGACCTTAAAGGCATGGTTTGGCAGAAATCAATTAAACGTCAAGAGCTAGATACCTATCAGCAGAATTACAAAGTGATTTCAGATAAAATGGTGGCAGGAAACCCTCAGATACACATATTGTCTGAGCATCACCCAGGCGAAGGATTTGAGCAAGTTTCACCTAGCCTAGAAGATGTATTCTTCACCAAAATTGATGAGGTAAACGCATAATAGGAGGTAGGTATGTTTATAGAATTTTTCACCAAAGAATTGCGGTCTGCCTTGCGCAGCCCCATGATTTATATCTTCTTCTTTTTAATGGCCTTGTTAGCTGGCGCAGCAGTTGCCAGCGATAGCATTATAATAGGAGGAGCTATTGGAAATACACATAAAAATGCGCCACATATCATTACAAACTTTGTATTGATATTGGGCATTTTCTCACTCTTAATTGCAGCAGCCTTTTTTAACAATGCTGCCTTGAGAGATTCTAATAATCAGTTTCAAGAAATCATGTTTAGCCTACCAATAGCCAAATCAGGCTATTTCTGGGGGCGATTTTTAGGAGCTTTAGTTTTATCAACTATCCCCTTATTGGGAGTATTCTTAGGGGTAGAAGTAGGAGCTTTGTTAGCAAAATTAGCAGGATGGGTAGATGCAGAACGATTCGGCCCTTTTCAAATAGAGGTGTTGATTAACAATTACCTCTTATTTATCCTGCCAAACATGTTTGTGGCTGGAAGCATCATCTTCTTTTTAGCACACAAATGGCAAAACACCATTATTTCGTTTGTAGGAGTATTGGTAATAATTGTAGCTTATTTTGTTACAGGAAGTTTGATGTCTGATATAGAGAACGAACAACTTGGAGCGTTACTCGATATTTTTGGAATAAGAACCTATGGAATTTTTACTAAGTATTGGACACCAGTAGAAAAGAACACGCTGGCACCACCTATCGCAGGGCTATTACTATATAATCGTTTGATTTGGTTAGCAGTAGGAACAGTAGTGTCTGTCATTAGCTATTCGGTTTTCAAATTGAAATTGAATCAAGCTGGTAAAAAAGCGAAAATCGAAGCCAAAGAAACTGCTACAGTAGGTCAAATGTTAGCTAAACCAATAGTGAATGCAGAATTCAATTTTGGCACAGATTGGGCTCACTTCAAGAGTTTCTTCAAATTGAATTTCTTGAATATTGTTAAGAGCAACGTATTCAAAATCTTAGTGGTGTTTAGCTTAGTATTACTCATCGTTAGTATGGTAGAGGGGTACGAATATTACGGACTTCAATCATATCCTGTAACATACAAGATATTAGATGATATTACAGGATCTACAGGATTGTTTACAGTCATAATTGTTGTGTTCTTCTCAGGAGAGTTAGTATGGCGAGATAGAACAGAACGTATCAATGAAGTGATAAATGCTACACCACACCAATCGTTAGCATCTGTGTTTGCACAGTTCTTTTCACTGTTATCTATAGCTACGTTATTGCATGCTATCTATGTGTTTGTTGGTATCTGTTCTCAGGTATTAAGAGGCTTTACAAACATTAAACTAGAGGTATATGTGATCGACTACTTCGTTGACCTATTCCCAAGTTGGTTTCTTTTCATTGCATTGTTCATGCTCATTCAAACACTGTTGAGCAACCGTTATGTAGGCTACTTTGTTTCCATTTTGGTATTCATGGCTTGGAGCTTGGTATTGGGTGTTTTAGATATTCAATCGAATATGCTCGATTTAGGCGGTGGTCCAAGTATTCGTTACTCTGATATGAGTGGGTTTGGATCTGGACTAACTGGAGCAGTTTGGTTCGGTTTGTATTGGATTTTGCTAGGTGTAATAATGTTATTCAAAGCAAGCTTTTATTGGCCTAGAACCGCTGTTACTGGTTTTGTATACCGCATGAAATCAGCTTTAAGTAATGCTTCTCCAAAAGCGCTGAAAATATTTGGAGCATTCTGTTTGCTTTGGGTATTGGTGGCTGCCAACGTATTCTACAATACTCAAATTTTGAATTCGTATACTACTGGAGATCAACGAGAAGAAATTTTAGCAAATTACGAAAAGCAGTATAAGAAGTATCAAGATGCACCGCATCCAACCATTA
This sequence comes from Flavobacteriales bacterium UBA6049, assembly GCA_002429085.1. Classification (GTDB taxonomy): domain Bacteria; phylum Bacteroidota; class Bacteroidia; order Flavobacteriales_G; family Salibacteraceae; genus UBA6049. The sequence goes on along the minus strand of DIYR01000071.1, from coordinate 7,760 downwards.
CAGATGTTACTTACCATATTGATATCTATCCAGAAGATCGAGACCTGAAAACAAAATCTGAGTTGAAGTTGGTGAATAAAACCAATCATTCAATAGACTCCATTCATTTTGTAGTAAGCGATGATTGGGAAACAACCATTGATATTGCAGGTGCTAAACTAGTGTTAGATGATCAAGAGATTGGTTACCAAATTTACGAATTGTCAACTCCAATTCAACCTGGTGCAATGATGGAGATGACTATTATGAATAACTACATTTCGAAAGGCTTTGAAAACGGAATAGGAAATACATCCATTCAGCAAAATGGAACCTTTGTTAATAGCAGTGCAATCCTTCCTAGTATAGGGTATTCAACAGACTATGAGTTGAGTGAGAAGTACACTCGTAAGAAATACGATTTAAAACCAAAAGAGAGAATGCCTCAATTGGTGCACTCTTGTGGAGATATGTGTAATGTGAATTACCTAACAGATGGTAAAGCTGATTGGGTAAATGTAGAGACTTACATTTCTACCTGTGACGATCAAATAGCTGTTGCACCAGGAAGTTTGCTAAAAGAGTGGAACGAAGATGGAAGAAACCATTATCACTATAAAGTAGATCACAAATCGCAGAATTTCTTCTCGTTTACTAGTGCAAATTATCAGGTAGAAAGAGCCAAGTACAAAGACATTGATATCGAGATTTACTATGATGAAGACCATGCTTACAACATCCAGAAAATGGTAGATGCTGTGTCAAGGTCATTGGCGTATTACGAGAAAAACTTTGGCCCTTATTACCACAAACAAGCTCGCATTATAGAGTTTCCACGCTTTTCCACATTCGCGCAAGCATTCCCTGGAACAATGCCGTATTCAGAGTCTTTTGGATTCATCACCAATTTAGAAGATGAATCAGAAAACAACGTAATAGATGCTGTAATTGCGCATGAAATGGCACATCAATGGTGGGCGCATCAAGAGATTCCAGCAAAAATGCAAGGAGGAACATTCTTAACCGAAAGTTTCTCGGAGTATAGTTCTTTAATGGTTATGAAAGAGGCTGCCAATGATGACCCTATCAAGATGAAAAACTTCTTGAAGTATGATTTCAACCGTTACTTACGAGGAAGAAGTGGAGAGAGAGAAAAAGAACTCCCTCTACATAAAGTTGAAAATCAAATGTATATTCACTACGGAAAAGGTGCGGTTGTGCTATATGCACTGCAAGACTACATCGGAGAGGATAGTGTAAATGCTGCATTAAAGAGTTTCTTAGAAGAATATAGATATGCAGAACCACCATATCCAAACTCACATGATTTCTTACGTCATTTGAATCCGCGTGTTCCAGATAGCTTAAAATATTTGGTAGACGATATGGTTAAGAATATTCGTTTGTACGATTTACGTTTGACCGATGCACAAACTTCGGCCCAGGATGGTGGATATGTAACTACCTTTAAATTGGCAGCCAAGAAATTTGATGCAGATAGTTTAGGTAATGAAACCGAAATTAACTTTGACGATTGGATAGACATAGGTTTGTATGCAGATAGTGATGAAGAAGAGCTACTTGTTACTAAACGTGTTCAAATGAATCAGAACGACAGTGTCTTTACCTTGTTTAGTAAAGAAATGCCTAAAAAGGCAGCATTAGATCCTAAACGATTACTAATTGAACGGGTAACTGATGATAATGTGAAAACCGTTGAATTAGTAGATTCAGCAGAATAGTACATGAGTAAAACAGCGTTTAAAGCATACATCAAAGAGCTTACAAAAGAACAGTTAGAGGAGCAGATTGAGGATCTGTATGATCGTTTCAAAGAGGTAAAAACCTTCTACGATTTTGCCTTTAATCCAAAAGAAGATAAGCGAATTGATGAAGCTAAAGCGAAGATCTCGAAGGAGTATTTTCCAACGACTAGAAGAAGACCTAAAAAAAGAAGAAGTGTCGCACAGAAATATGTGCGACACTTTTTACAGTTAGGTATGGAGCCATCGTTGGTAGTCGATTTAATTCTATTTCACATAGAGGTGGCTCAAACCTATGATGCAGAGCACCCCATAAAGCAAGATGCATTTCATAAGGCTATGTATAAAAGTGCAGAGCAGGCATTAAAGCTATGTGCAGAGCATGGTGTATATCCTGACTTTTCAGATCGATTTGATGCCATTGTAGACCATGCTGGTAGGTACTCTTGGATAAATGCACGTGAGTTCTACATTTTAGCTGGAAACGAGTTTTAGCAGGAGAGGGGACTGCTTTGTATTCTAGCTAAGAGAATTACTTATAAATAGTTTGAAGCAAAACTATCTTCAATCTTTAGACTGGCTGATATTTTTGAAGTATTTGGAAAAGCTTTTCAGGGTCAAAAGGCTTGCTAATATAGCCATTCATTCCACAGGCAAGAGCTTCTTCATGCGCTTGAGCAGAGGCATCTGCTGTTAGTGCAATAATCGGAATTTGACTAAGCTTTTTGTTTGGTAATTGACGAATGATTCTTGTAGCCTTCATTCCATCCATTACAGGCATATTTAAGTCCATTAATACCAAATCGTAAATTTGATCTTTCTCCAAGATTGATATGGCAGTTTGCCCATTCTCAACTACTAGAGTTTCTACACTCCACTTCTCTAAAAACTTACAACCTATCAGACTATTTATTTTATTGTCTTCTACATAAAGCACTCTCATGCCTTCTAATGTTTTGTGTTTCCAGTCAGGGATAGTGAGGGATAGAGAGTCATTTAAGTTAAGGGCTTTTCCAATTCCGAACGTAAGTTGAAACCAAAACTCAGATCCAATGCCTTCTTGGCTGCTAACTCCAATTTTTCCTCCCTGTAGTTCTACCAATTTTTTGCTGATAGATAATCCTAGCCCAGTACCTCCATATTTGCGGGTAGTCTCTCCAGATACTTGTTCAAATTGTTTAAAAACGCTATCAATTTTTTCTTTAGGAATACCAATTCCTTGATCTTTTACAGTGAAGAGTACATCGATTGAAGTAGACGTCTCATTCAAAAATTGACACCTAGTTTCAATGATTCCTTGCTCAGAGAATTTAATGGCGTTTCCTATTAGGTTGGTGAGAATCTGATTCAAGCGCATTTTATCGCCAACCAGCAACTTTGTGTATGCAGGAGCGACTAGCTCAAGAGTAAGGTTCTTTTCTTCAGCACTTTTATCAAAACTATGATGAAGATCTTCGCACAAATCAAGCAAGTTAAACTCACTTTGATCAAACAGAACTTTCTCAGATTCCAGCTTCGAAAAATCTAAAATGTCATTTACTAAAGACAATAAATGATTCGCAGAAAATTGAAGATTGGTAAGGTTTTCAAGCTGTTCTTTTTTAGGTTCTTCGTTTAAAAGCAGATGACTAATGCCTATTACTGCGTTCAGAGGAGTGCGAATTTCATGACTCATGGTAGTTAAAAACTGAGATTTTGCACGTGTTGCTTTTTCGGCTTCTATCTTAGCTTTTAGTATTTCTTCATCTGACTTTGCTTTAATGAGTTTAATCGCACAAATAGAGGCAATTGTTGTCAGTACTTGCAGATGTACTTGGTTAAAGAATCCTTTATCAGGATGTTCAGAGTCAATCACCCCCAAGGCTATTCCGTCTGGAGAAACAATTGGTACAGCTAGTTCAGAAAGCCTAGCCTCATCATCAATAATGTATCGACTATCAGAACTTACATCACTCACTAATTGAGGTTGACGAGAAGAAAAAGCGGCTCCTACAATACCTTTTGTAATTGGAATCTCAATAGGCGATACAATTTGATGGTTCCCATCGTCTTTTGGACCATAAGCAGCTTTTTGAACTAATGTATCACGCTGCTCGTGCTTTAGGTAAATTACACAATCTACAAAACCAAGGTTTTCAATGCAATTGCTAGTAATGTCCCACAAGATATCATCTACGGTATTTTGTCTAAATAACGATTGGGCAAAGTAGATTATGGATTCATTAGTGGCTTTCTTTTCAGCTAATTGCTTGGCTGTGTTAGCTTCTTCATCAGAAACTAAATCAGGATTGTTTAAGTTTTTGAGCTTTTGATTGGCCCAATAAACAACTACAATCATTATTAGTACACATCCACCAGCAACTATCCATCCTAAGGATTGAAAACTACTTAGCATATTATTTACGACAGCTTTTTACAATATCAATAGTAAGGTATCTCACTAAACTACAATGTGTTTAAGGGCTATGAGTGTGTTATAATTTATATAAAGAATTATTGAATGGAATGCCTCCCACTTTGTAAGAAGCTAACGTTGGGTAATATTTTGTGTTGATTAAAGTAATCATAGCCTTTCTTCAAATCAGTCCATAGCCCCACCTTATCAGAGTCGTGACTATATTCTTCAATCAAGGTTTTATAAGCAGAATTACTCAGTTTTGTAGGAAAGATGGTGACAGGGATGGTCGATTGCCCAGCATTCTTGGCTTCAACACAAATTATATAGAGTTGTTTAATGTGCTCATCTGTAATTGGAATACATCCTACCGTCACACAGGAACCATGAATAAATATATCGCCACCTAGCTTAGCTGAATTGCCAAGGATTCTGTCCGATTTATTTGGATAATTTATTCCTAACGATAGATAGAAATTGCTAACGGGGTTGATACGATCTATGTGATAGAACCCTTCAGGGACTTGGTAATCGCCTTGCTTTCTTTTTGGACCAATACCACCAGAAGATTTGCATACTTCATAGGTTTTTATGAGCTTAAAATTTTTGACTTTTCTGTTTTTTACCCACACTTCAAGCTCCATTTCTTCTTTAAAAGCTCTGAGGTAGACTTCCAAAGATTTGGTTTCGATTTGCTGAGTAGCAAGAAGGGATAACATATCGGCCTCTTTTTCTGCATATGCAGTACGTACTCTACTGTACCTAAGTTGACCATTCTTGAACGTATCTGCTTGAAAAGCCGAAAGAAGTAACGCTGTAGACAGATAAATAAACAGTGATTTCATAAGGGATTGGCTTTTAAGAACCAGCTTGGTTGTTATGCAATACAGTTTGAAAAGAACTACCTTTTTTATGAAACGTGGCTATGTATTCATTTAGTCTATTGGTTTGCCATTTTTTGATACATTACGTCTGTTCTCAAAACATACTTAGTTCCTGAACTTATTGGTGATCCTGCATGATCTAATGAATGAAGGAAAACCAATGCCATACCTTGTACAGGAGTGATTTTGTTCCTTGTAAATAAGGTTTCACCTCCAGAAAAGTTATTATTCAAATAGATCATAAAAGTGTAAAAACTTATTTCGTTTTCGTTTCGCACATAGCTCTGATCTGTATGTTTTTTGAACTCTTCATTAGGTTGGTAGCGGTAAAAACGAAAAAGTTCATTTAATCCAGAGGCTTTAAAGTTTCCGTACCTCTCAGGAATGTGTTCTGCAAGTTGATTCCATAACTCATCTGCAAGGTATTGGTCTTTGTGCATCACACGTTTATTATTTCTAACAGATGAAACTACTCTATTCCCCATACCAGTATCAATTTTAGCAGCAGAGTAGCCTTTTTCTTCACTCATTTGAATGAAGTTTTCGCATTGCTCTTTTGACCAAAAATTCATGATCAAAAAGATGTTTTCATTAAGCTGTACTTTGGTCATGGTAGTTTTAGTTTTTCAGAAAACAAATGTCTTCTTGCTGGTCAGTTATGTTTGTCGTTTTGTAAGAGGAAAGGTAATCAAAGCACCTATTTAAAATAGCAAGAGGCGTATCAATCGACACGCCTCTCACCCAAAAACCTAACCCTAAAACCCATTTAGCCTATGAGTGATTATATAACGCTAGCTGTTTGCAATATGTTGCCCTTTAATTTTATGGTGAGCCTAATTTTAGACTTTTTTAACATCCTTTAGTTATAGCTATTTTACTGTTAATCGTCAGATTTACAGTTTTTTGTAAGGGTTTATGGGTGGTGAGAGTTGACATCTGTTATTCGGAATATTCTTTCAAAGAAGAACAATTACACGATGTATAGATTACCATATGGTTAATGATCCGATACGTTTTCTAAGTGATTGTTTAGTAGGTGTAAAAAGGGTGGTTATTTGATTTACTTTTGCCGCCTCAATATTGACGCATGCAAGCACTTAGAAACATCGCGATTATAGCGCACGTAGATCACGGTAAAACTACATTGGTCGACAAAATCTTACATCATTGTGAATTGTTTAGAGACAATCAAGAAACAGGAGAATTAATCCTTGATAACAATGATTTAGAGCGTGAACGTGGAATTACCATCGTTTCGAAAAACGTTTCTGTTCAGTACAAAGACACAAAAATTAACATCATTGATACTCCAGGTCACGCTGACTTTGGAGGTGAGGTTGAACGTGTATTGAATATGGCAGATGGTGTGTTGCTATTGGTAGATGCTTTTGAAGGACCAATGCCTCAAACACGTTATGTACTAGGTAAAGCTATCGAATTAGGTAAAAAACCTATCGTGGTTGTTAATAAGGTAGATAAAGAGAATTGTCGTCCAGATGAGGTGCACGAGATGGTGTTCGATTTGATGTTTAACCTAGAGGCTACAGAAGAACAACTAGATTTTCCAACTGTTTATGGTTCAGCTAAAAATGGCTGGATGAGTGATGATTGGAAAAATCAAACTGAGAATGTTGAGCCATTATTGGATATGGTATTAGAGCATGTACCAACGCCAGAAGTAAGTGAAGGTAGTTTACAGTTACAATGTACTTCTATCGATTATTCTTCATTTGTTGGTCGTATTGCTATTGGCCGTGTTCAACGTGGTACTATCAAAGCTAATATGCCTGTTAACTTATGTAAGCGTGATGGTTCTATTGTAAAGTCTCGTGTAAAAGAGCTATTCACTTTTGACGGTCTAGGTCGTAAAAAAGTGGAAGAAGTAGAAGCAGGTGACTTGTGCGCAGTTACAGGTATAGAAGGATTTGAAATTGGTGATACCATTGCTGATTTTGAAAATCCAGAAGCACTTCCAAACATTCCGATTGACGAGCCAACGATGAGTATGATGTTTACCATCAATAATTCACCATTCTTTGGTAAAGAGGGGGAATATGTTACTTCTCGTCATTTGAGAGATCGTTTGTATAAAGAAACTGAGAAAAATTTAGCTCTTCGTGTTGAAGAAACGGATTCTCCAGATTCTTACATGGTATTCGGTAGAGGTGTAATGCACTTATCTGTTTTGATTGAAACCATGCGTAGAGAAGGATATGAGTTACAAGTTGGTCAACCACAGGTAATTATCAAAGAAATAGATGGTGTTAAGCAAGAGCCTGTTGAATTGTTAACCATTGATGTTCCTGAATCTTTCAGTGGTAAAATCATTGAGCAAGTGAATTTCCGTAAAGGTGAAATGACAATTATGGAGCCTAAGGGAGATTTAATGCACGTGGAGTTTACTATTCCTTCTCGTGGTATCATGGGCTTAAGAACAGCAGTATTAAACTTAAGTGCTGGTGAAGCCATTATGGCGCATAGATTCTTGCGTTATGAAGAAATGAAAGGTGATATACCAAGACGTTTAGCAGGAACTTTAATTGCGCACGAAACGGGAACTTCTATTGCTTATGCAATGAACAATCTTCAAGATAGAGGTAAGTTCTTTATTGCACCTGGCGATAATGTTTACGAAGGAATGGTAGTTGGCGAACACACAAGAGATAACGACTTAGTGGTAAACGTAATTCGATCGAAGAAATTAACCAATATGCGTTCTTCTGGTGCTGATGATAAAGT